>JAHITH010000067.1 GCA_018817845.1 Patescibacteria group bacterium | reverse complement strand
GACGTCACCATTAAACCAAGACTGGCTATTACAGCTACGGGTATAGGTAGGTCTCCAGCAGCAATCGGCCTTTTTCTTTTAAACGGGTGTAGTCTATCCGCTTTAACATCGACCAAATCATTAAAGATATAAACACCGCTAGACAACATAGTAAAAGCTATCACTGCCCAAACCGTTTGCCAAAACATACCTGGAACAAATAAAAGCCCAGAAAAAACCAACGCCGCCATTAAGGCAAAATTTTTCAGCCACTGACGCGGCCTGGTTGTTTTGAGTAAAGCAATAAATATCTCCATAACATAAACACGATCATTAATCCACCTAATCCTAACATGATTATAAACTTCTTTCTAGCATCTACCTGTAAAGCTACCGTACCAAGGGCCAGAGCAGTAAGCCAATAAAATATTGCTATCCGTCTTTTTCCCCAGCCCATCTTCATTAATCTATGGTGTAAATGACCCCTGTCTCCCCAAACGGGAGACTTGCCAGACAACAATCTTCTTCCAATTACGTAAACAGCATCAATCGTTGGAATCCCCAAAACCACTATCAAGGTACCAATCTTAGCCGTAGACAAAATTGACAAAACACCCAGCAATAGACCAGCCAGGCTGGTTGCCGAGTACCCAGGCATAATTTTTTGAGGAAAAAAACTAAAAAACGCCAACCCTACAAAAGCACCCGCCACAGCAAAAGCTAAAATTACCACTGGCCACTGAGCAATGTCTGCACTGTAGTTTAAAGAAATAAGCCCCACCGTAATAGCCGCCACCACCACAACCCCACTAACTTGCCCATCCACCCCAGATGACCAGTTTATGGCATTCATCAAAAACGGAATCCAAAGAAGCGCAATCAGGTCAGGAAAAAGCCAAATCTCTCTCATCTTTCCTAACAATGTAAACGAGTACCTAGGCCAAGACAAGTCAATTATTCCCCCCAACGGATTTGATATATAAGCAATACCAATACCAGAGGCCACAATAATCACCGCCGGCAAGATATTTAAGATAATTCTCCAGTACGGACTACTTCCTTTGATATCGTCCCAAACACCAACAACCAAGGTTACAAACATAGCCAATAAAATGGCTATTATGTGTTTATCTGGTTGAATCAAACATAGCACCGCCACCACCACAGCAATAAACACCGCAATTCCACCACCTTTAGGTACTGGTACTTTGTGCACATGGGCCGGGTGTTTATTTTTTTTGGGGTCAACTACCCAATCCATTTTTTTAAACACCCAAATAGTCAAAGGAATAATCATCAAACTCAAAGTTAGTGAAATCAAAAAAGCAGACAAAGTTAAGGTTTCAATAGATTTCATGTTTCAAATCATTAGTCGTAAAACCTGAAAAAAACTAAGTAAATAAATAACAACTAACATAAATCCTCCTCTAGAAAGTAACACACCTGCCCTAACATCTTCTTTAGATAGTATCTTAGAGAACCATCCGCACACACCCAAAACTATCAACACCCCACCCAGTCCCGCCCCAAACCAAACCTTGCCAACCAGTTGTTGTTCACCCCAAGGCAGAGAATACAACCAGGGCATTTCTGGCGGCAACTTTTTAAAAAGCCAAATAAAAACTCCCAAAGCCAAAAACACCAAATTCCCTCCAGCCACAATCCATCCCTGCCAACTGTTTTGTTTTTCTCTATCTATCGACATATCTTAAATAAATATTAGCTTCGTCAATCACTTTTACCAAAGCATAGTTACTTACCAGTATTCCGTTTAATTGATCAAACACGCTTTTCTCATTTGCCATTTTTATAATTATCCGTGGTTTCTCTCTCAGTAATGCGTCAATCGTTTCTTCACTAGCGTTAAAATCTAAAATATGATAAGCCACGGTATATTTACCCACTGGTAATCTATTGCTTAACACATAAATAGCTGGTTCCGTTCCCCATACAAAAATTTTTTCATCTAGATCTGTCATTTCTAAGATATACTCAGCCACTTGGTAGTTTCTAATAACTCCGTCTCCAAAGAACCGTCGATATTCCTCTTCGCCCTTTTTCCCCATAGCATAACTAATAAAATTCTCATAATACGGTAAACTTTTGTAATACCAAAACTTGTAAGCTACCACTGCCCAAAAAGTTAAGATTATCAGTCCAATTCCTATTATCAATTTTGCCCAGTATTCCTTTTTCTTCTCAAACATCAACATTCCAAGCATCAAAACCCCTGGTGGCACAATTTCAATTAAGTAATGTGGATAAGGCCTACCAGACAACATAGCTCCAAATAAAGCCCCAACAAACCACAAAGCTACTAGACCAAAGCCAACTCCCAACCTCTGCCTTAATAGCCAAATTACCCCAACAGAAATTATTACGATCATTCCTCTAATAAACAATCCCGATTCATAGAACGGCTTACTCTCACCCTCCCAGGATGATAAATAACCCATGTTCTGTCCCAAAGCCGATCTGACATATGCCTCACCCGCCCCCATTGCCCAGTAATACCCAATTGATAACAACACTGGTATCAAAAAACCAATTACCACCAACCACACTCTTTTATTAAACACCTTCCTCCTATACACAAATAGCCAAAACATCACCGTCAATAACTCAAACAAAGCCGGTACTTTAAATAAAAATGAAACAGAAAACAATATTCCTACCCAGAAATATCCCTTCCAATAGCTTTTCTTTTTTACTAACTGCAGTAATAGTAATACTCCGGCCACAGTCGGCATAATCATAAACACTTCACCATTTGCAATGTTTCCTTCGATTAAAGGAATCGAAGACAACACAGCAAAAAGAACCGTTACCAATACCACTCCCAACTTACTCTTAATTAATTTTTCTGCCAACTTCCAAATTAAAACTACATTAACTAAGTTCCAAGCCATCAATATAAACCTAAACCACATTACATTACCAGCTAACGCAGCTGTTAAATACAAAAGAGGTGGCTTGTTATCATGAATATCTCTATAAAATACCAACCCCTTCCTTAAGCCCTGTCCCAATGCCAAATATATATCTTCATCGGCGTATCGATTGGGTTCAAATAAACCAGGTATTCTCATTATCACCACTACCAATAAGATTAAAATCAATACCTCGTTTTTTTCTATAAATTTTTTAATTCTTTGCCACATTTCTAATCCACCAGCTAAATGTTAATCCATCGAAATCTTTTTTTTCCGTTAACTCAAATCCTTCTATCTCAACATTTTCTATTGGCTCACTGGCAATTACTCCCAGCTTACCTTTAACATAGCCAATGCTTTCAACCGTATCCTCTTCGGTCATCTGTGCTGTTCCCACATATAATGGTAGCGGACCACTAGGTGTATAAATCGGCGCCAGCACTCCATAATATTTACTTTCCCACAAATGATGAGCCGCACCATTATAGTTAATTAACACATCATCCTCTCCAATCTCTTGTTTAACATGTTCCGCCATTTGTCTAAAAGGCCTTTTTTTAGGATTCATAAAAAGTCCATAACTTGTCAAACCATAAAACAAAACCATCGTTAACAATAACCACTTAAATTTTCCTTTAGTTCCCAGCACCACTAGAACCGCTAATCCAGCTACCACAGACAACAAATATCTATCATAAAAAATTGGCGTCACCAAGTAAGACACTATTGCTGACAATACTACCGGAAAAACATATATCACCAACAACTCCAGCCACTTTTTGCCCACCTTTTTCCAGTCTTTACCTACCAATAACAACAATACTCCTCCTCCCACCCACAGCCTTTTACTTTCAACTACCCCCCCAGTTATAAATCTCCACATTAAGTCTAAGACCTCTTTAAGGCTAGGTGCCGCTAACCAAAAACCACTCCCCTGTACCCTAGTAGTCTGCAAATACATAGGATAAACCCAGGGCAAGTAAAAAAGAACTATCAACCAAAAAGGTTTTAACTGCCCAATCCATTTTTTTGGACTTTTCCATTCAAGATCATTTATCAAGAACCATAGTCCCTGTCCAGTCAATGTAAACAAAGCTAAATGATGAGTATAAAGGGCCATCAGGGTAAATATCACATAGCCAGTCCATTTTCTTGTTACAAAAAAATAAACAGAACCAGTAATCGTAAACGCCAGTAGGGCATACATTCTCCATTCAAAAGCAAACGGAATTAAAAATGGGCTTAAAAAAGCCAGCAACCCTCCCAAAACAGCCACCAGTTTGTTTTTACCAATCTCGTAAATAGTCTTACCAGCAAAAAATCCTACCCCCAACATTAATATTAACGATAAACTTCTAAGTGACACCTCACTAAAACCAAACACCCTTCCCCAAGCGTATCCTACTGCGTAAAACAGTGGCGGAGCCGTATCCCGCATCACTACCCCAAGCATTTCTATAAACGGCTTCTGCACCGCCAAAGCCGAAAACCCTTCATCCCCCCACAAACTTTCCGTCAGCAAATTCATAACCTAATCATACCAAAATCTCCCCCGTCATCCCGGACCTGATCCGGGATCCATTTATATAGATTCCCGCCTGCGCGGGAATGACTGTATGCGGTTATGGTTTAATGTAGCTTAGTGAATAAAACATCTAACACCAAAAGAATCATATTATTAGCCAAGCCCTTTTGGGGTAAGCTAATTGGTATTTCCCTAATTATCTTGTTAATGTCTGGCATCAACCAGATATATCCACTAATTATTCGTTCTCTTACCGATTTAATTACTGAAGGAAAAACCAACTTTCTTTTTTTTGAACACCCCACCTTCATCTCTCTTATAATTCTAACCTTAATATTAAGGATCTCTGGTACCATTCTCAATCGACTTTCTTGGTACTCAAGCAACCTATTAAAAACCAAGCTCTTGCATCACTTAAGGGAAGTGGCTTACAAGCACTTACTTAATCTCTCAATTGGTTTTTACAATCAAAACCAGTCTGGCAAGACCATGAACAAGCTTTCTCGTGGTACCAGCAACATTACCAGCATTATTACTAACGTTGGTATGCACTTTTTACCAAACGTAGTTACCGCAATCATCTCTATCATCATTGTTTCCTCAATCAATTTGCCCATTGGCATCGCCTCTATTAGCATGTTTGTCCCCTTCTTCATGATCCGTCGACTTTATTTCAAGGAACTAGAGAAAGTAGAAAAGAAAAGTCAAAAAACCTGGGATAAAGAATACAGTCACTTCTGGGAAGTTCTAACCAACATCCGTTTAGTTAAGGCCTTCACTGCCGAAAAAATGGAACTAAATAAGTTCTACAAAACGGTAAAAAAACTCATTGGTCTGCGAACCAACATGGAAAAGATCCATAACAAAAGTAATGCAGCAGACATGTTAATAGAAGTTTGGACCACAGCCATAGTTGCTTACTCGTTCTACTTAGGCTTAACTGGTCACTTTACTATCGGTACTGTAATCTTAATGGTTCAGTATATCCAAATGATCAGAGAGCCACTTTGGAATTTGTCTTGGGTGTTCTGGGAAATGAAATTTGCCAAAATTGGAGTAAAAGACTACCTAAAAATACTAGACCAAAAAATAGATATTAAAAACATAGACTTACCCATAACTCCAGATAAAATAAAAGGCAGGGTCTCTTTTGACAAGATCTGGTTTAAGTATCCAGACAAATCCGGTCAGAAAGTGTTTGAAAACATAAGTTTTAATGTACCGTCCGGTCAAACCCTGGCTTTAGTTGGTAAATCTGGGGTAGGTAAGTCTACTATGGCTCATTTAATGGTTAGGTTTTTTGATCCAGATCAAGGTCACATAAAAATAGACGGTCTTGATTTAAGGGACATGCCTTTAAAATTTTTACGCCAAAACATTGGCCTAGTTAGCCAAGACAGCTACTTATTCGATGCCACCATGGCAGAAAACTTAAAGTACGGCCTACCTGCAGCCACTACCAGGCAAATGCGCCAAGCTTGCAAAACAGCTAATGCCCTTGAGTTCATAGACAAGCTCCCTAAAAAACTAAATACGATCATAGGAGAAAGAGGGGTTAGGTTATCTGGTGGTCAACAACAACGCCTGTCAATTGCTCGTACAATCTTAAAAAATCCCAAAATCTTAATACTAGACGAGGCAACTTCATCACTAGATTCTCACTCTGAAAAGCTTGTACAAGACGCCCTCTGGAAGCTAATCAAGGGCAGAACTGCCATAATAATTGCCCACCGTCTTTCAACCATCCAAAAAGCTGACAAAATCCTTGTTTTAGATAAAAAAGAGATAGCAGAAATGGGCAGCCACCAAGAACTCCTTGCAAAAAAGGGGTTGTATTACCAACTACACCAACTCCAAACTACCGAACCCAGTAAACTAAAAAAATGGGATATTGTTGTTTAACCAAATTGCTTAGACCTTCTCTGTTACCCTGTACTCTAAGTACTTGCCCAGCATTAATCTTGTGTGAGCGTCAATTCCTGGTATGGCGGCAAAGAAGAAACCTACTACCGGTAATAAAACAAACTCAAACGGAGACAATACTTTCCTCCACCAAGATAACCCCTCTACTTTTGGTCTAGCTTTAAAGTCTACTACCATGATTGCTAG
>JAHITH010000066.1 GCA_018817845.1 Patescibacteria group bacterium | reverse complement strand
TTGATAGATACTCAAGTTAGACGTCTTAATATCCTCATCTCTAATTCCAAACGTCTTAACAGCCTCGGTAATCTTAGTAACAATACCGTTCACCTCACTCACCGCCGCATCTCTATCCGTATTAACAGCACTTGCCCCAGCGGTAAACCTGGCTATCTCATTCCGCTTCTGTTCTTTAGAGGTTCCACTCACCACTATCAGATTATCTTGCACCAAACTCACCCTACCCCAATCCATACCCTGCCATGGAAACATATATACAGCCCCCAAGCCAACCGCAAAAAAAACTATAATCGCCGCCAAAGTATTCACAAAAGTATTATTTTTCATAAACACCAGTATATACTAACCACATGGAAATCAAAACATTAAGTTTAGGGCCACTTCAAACCAACTGCTATCTGGTTTGGTGTTCCAAAACTCTAGAATGCATAATAATCGACCCGGCAGACGAAGCCGACTACATCACCCAAGAAATAATAGACCTAAAACTAAAACCTAAATATATCGTTTTGACCCACGGCCATTTCGATCACGTTTTAGGCGTACTAGAACTAAAACTTAACTTCAACATTCCCATTTTGCTCCACAAAGCAGACTTACCCCTTTACAAACAAACCCAAAAATCCGCCCAATACTGGTTGCAAAGGCAGGTAGACCCAACTCCCCCACCAGACAAATTTATTAAACAAAACGACCAAATCAAGTTCGGCCATGAATCACTCACAGTAATAGAAACCCCCGGCCACACCCCCGGCTCCATCTGCCTCCTTTCTAACCGGTTCGTAACCGGTAATTTATTCTCTGGCGACACTCTTTTCAAAAACGGTATCGGCAGAACAGACTTTAGTTACTCTTCCCCTAAAGATATGCAAAAATCTCTACAAAAACTAGCCAAACTCCCACCTACCACCAAAGTTTATCCCGGCCACGGCGAACCAACAACTATTGCCCAAGAATCACTTTCTTAACCTCTTCAGCCGAATCACACCTCACCAACTTACTTCTTAACTCCTTCGCCCCATCAAACCCTTTCGCGTACCAACTTAAATGCTTTCGCATTACAAAAAACCTATCATCAGGGTACAACTCCTCAAACTTTCTGGCATGCTCCAAAGCCACCTCAAATTTTTTAACCAAGGTCTCACCTTTGTTAAACACCCAAGGGTTTCCAAAAGCCGCCCTGCCAATTAAAAACCCATCTCCCCCATATTTTTTTATTTTTTCTTTTCCATCCTCAACCGACTTAACATCCCCATTTCCCAACAACAACGTTTCCGTTTCTTTACAAAGTTTAGCCGCTTTTCCAATTTCTTCCCAATCGGCCAATCCACCATAACCTTGCTTCAAAGTTCTTCCGTGCAAACTAATCACCGCTGGTTCAACAGACAACAACTTGCTTATCCACTCCTCCGTTACCGGCTTATCATATCCAATTCTAGTCTTAACAGAAACCGGAATTTTATTATTTACCGCTCTTTGCACCTCTTTAATTATGGCAAGTGCCAATTCAGGATTATTAATCAACCCTGCTCCCTCACCCCTTTTAGCTACCTTTCTAGCTGGGCAACCCATGTTTATATCCACTCCATCAAAACCAAGTTTAAGCACTGTCTTTACTGCCACATAAAACGCTTCCGGATCCTTACCAAATAGTTGAGCCACAATCGGCCGTTCACTTTCATCATATATAAAATTTTTCATTAATTTAACCGCCCCCGCCCTAATTCCTTCCGCACTTACAAACTCAGTAAACATCACATCTGGATTTCCGTGTTTCTTGGTAATAAACCTCATGGCCGCATCCGTTACCCCATCCATCGGGGCAAGCCCCACAATTGGTTTTTTTATAGTTTCCCAAAACCCTTTATAAATCATGTTAAACTTGACATTTCTGATATAATACACCTATCACGATGAGAGGACTACCAAAGGCGGACCTTGCTCCCCGCGGGAATGCCTCTCTTTTCATTTCTTTTTCTCTTAATACTTATCACTTCTTACTATTCAGCATTAGTTAATAACTTAAATATTGCTTCCCGCAAAACTTGATTACCAATAGCGTTTCTCTTATTTTCAGGTTTCAATTCTAAATCATCTGCAAAAGAAATCATTTTGTTCAATAAACCACGTCTTTGAGCGAGTCTTAACTGTCTAACAGTAGCAAATGCATGGTTCCATTTGGGTCTTGAAACCTGAACACCTCCAATCAATCCTAACTCACGTATCTTTTTAACTGCTAACGGGTTTTGTCTCGATTGAGTGTTTACGCTCAACGCGCACTCAGTAGCTTCATGTTCTAACACAAAATCTACTAAATCTTCTGGGATAACTTCAGTGTTTATCATTGGCAGTTTATATTCAATTGCAACTATCGCTCCCTGGCTTTTTAATGCTTTAGAGTAGGCAAACCAATTCTCAGCAATTGGAAGTCTATGAAACCTTCTACTAATCTGCCCCAAAGAACCAACGTAAGCATCACGTTTCCTTTCTTCATATGTCAATTCCAGTTCATTAGGCAACTTCAATATCTCATCTATACGTTCCAGTGTTATTCTTTCGTAATTCTCTAATAATTCCATTTGTGGGCGAGCCTAGATTCGAACTAGGGACCTCAGTCTTATCAGGACTGCGCTCTAACCAACTGAGCTACACGCCCCCACAGGCCAAATTTTAACACAACAAAGCACAAAAAACCCGCCTTAAGCGGGTTTTTTAATGCAAAATCATCTCAATAGTGATAGGAAGTTTTAAACGTTGGTTTTCTTTTATTACTCAAACCAACCAAAAGTAAAGCGTTGATAAAATACTCAAGGCTCGTGACGCCTTGAGACACTCCTAGAAAGGAGGTGATCCAGCCGCTCCTTCCAGAACGGCTACCTTGTTCATGTTATTCCCTAGGTTTCCTTAGGGCACGGACTATCTCTTCATCCTTTTTATTAAAAGGAGCTCGCGTATAGTCTCTACGGAGTCTTTCCATTAATTATTATATTAGAAAGTTCCCTCGCGGTTGCCTTATTCTATTAAGAACTTAGGGTTCCCCGATATAGCA
>JAHITH010000065.1 GCA_018817845.1 Patescibacteria group bacterium | reverse complement strand
TTAAAGGATGGTTTATGATGATCTGATTGTTTTGTATACTGGTACCTGGCTGGTGGTATGTTTTTAGAGAATAGGCAAAGTTTTGAGTGTTGATTGGAGACGTAATTCCTTTAACAATGAAGTTTATTTTCACCGAGACACTACCTTCTGGTTTGTGTGATAAAGGAATTTGAAACAAGCTTAAATCACCTTGTGTTTCTTTTTCTACCGTTATATCTATTTCTTGATTGTTCTTTTCTAGACTAACAAACTGGGCATTTGAATGAAGATAAATTTGGTATAGGGCTTGGTAGTCTCTGTTTATTTGATTTGGAACTGATTCGTATTTGTAATTTAATATAAACGAATGCATGACTGATTGGTCTTGAATGGTTACTTGATGTTGTAGTTGACGTTCTTGATAATAATTGAATGGAGCAACGCTTAGATTGCTTTCTGCTAAAAAAGCGATATCTGAGAAACAGCCGTTTTGATTTAGTAGTGGATGACAGTTATTCTTGAATACATTACCGGCCAGTGAATAGTTTATTATTGAGCCTTCTTTAGCTGGATCTTTGAACCAGACACGTAGGTTGTCTTGATTTAAAGTACTGATGACTGGTCTAACAAGGTTGATTAAAGGAGTTGTTTGAGTTTGTAAATTAGCAACGATTTTTTCTAGTAAGGATACTGTGATTTGGCTAGCTGTGTGATTTATAGCGCTGTTCGCTAGTTCCTGATGAAGTTGTTGTGTTGAACCAGTTTCTTTGTTCAAGTCTTCAAGTGTTTGAGTAGTTAGACCGATGATTAAATCTGGAGTAAAGTTAACTGAGTTTTTTAAGAATTTTTCTACCATAAGAGAGGTGGCAATAAAGTTGGGAGATATGTTGGAGTTGGTAAATGATAGGTTGGGTTGCCCGGTTAGGATCTCGATTATTGGTGTGGAAGGTATTGAGCCAACCATTTGCTGGTCAATTTGGCCGGGAGAAAGAATGCGAATGTTGATG
Organism: Patescibacteria group bacterium; assembly: GCA_018817845.1. Lineage (GTDB taxonomy): Bacteria > Patescibacteriota > Microgenomatia > UBA1400 > MFAQ01 > JAHITH01. The sequence goes on along the minus strand of JAHITH010000065.1, from coordinate 2,195 downwards.
ATTTTTTGATTTTCTACGTTGGCTAAAACTAAAGCTCTAATGGTACCACCTGTACTTTTTAACTCGTTGCTGTCTTGTACCAGCAGAGCAAGGTACTGAGTCTTGGAATTTGCTAGTATACCTGAGAATGCCTCTAGTAATTTTAAGCTTTGGGCTGTTTGGTTTCTTAAAATATTTATTTTTTTGGCAAAATCTATATCTTTTAGCTTTTGACTAAAAAAACTGGGGAGGGTGTGATTTTGAGAAATAATTTCTATTTGAGAAAGCTCTTGATGAATGGTTCTAAGTCTAGACTGAATTGCTGTGCTTATATCTAGACTGGTGCTGATCCCTGATGGTGTGAATAGGTCGTGATAAAGATTGTTGGCTAGTTGATAGCTTTCGTTTATAGACTGAATGGTTAACTGAGAGTGTTTTAATAAACTTGAAAAGTTATTTATGTTAATGATTAGCTCTGGAGAAATAACTTTATATACTGGCAGTATATAGCGACTAACGTCCTCCCCTGCTTGAAGATATTTAGAAGCTGATTGAATATCCTTACTTACTTCTTCTGTATTACCTTTGTTTAGATAATCAAAGGAGTTTTTAGTTTTTTTTAAACTGGTGCTTAATAGTAGAACGTAAATAAGACTAATTATTAAAAAGGCGGTAACGCTAATGGAAATTAGAATTACAGGAATGGATATGAGAAATTTTTTTTCAGTTTTGTGTAGGGCGGGAGGAATAGGTTTCTGCAGGCTTAAAGCCGGTTTAATATCGGCACTGGGACGGTTAACAAGTTTAAATATTTTTCTTTTTAAGCTTTCTTCGTTTGTGTCTGATGGTAACCATTTTAATAGAGCTCTAGACTCTGCCGAGGCGTTGAGGGTTGAAGCTAGCGGAATAATATCTTTTGCTGTGGTATCTATATTAAGCGTGGAGTCTGTTTTTTCTAATTCATCTTTTATTATGTAGGATAGTTCTAAATCTTTTATTGGATCCCCTATTATTGTTAGTTTTTGTCCAGCCATTCTTTCCAAGAAAAGTGATTTTAAAACTGCGGCGATTAAATCTTTTAGATTTAGTGGGTATATTAAGTTTTCTCCCTTTGAAGAAATCTTGATTTTTTTTGTAGTAGCTACTAATTGCATATCCTGTTCAAGTGAAAAAGTATTCCTGTTGTCTTTGTCTTGGAAGAGATCCTTAGTGAGAATGTATCTAAATCGTGGTGAGCCAGCTGATACTTGATTTAGTAGTTGAAAAGTTCTTTCTACCTCATCTTCTTGAATTTGGTTTTTGTGAATGTCAACTATGGCAATTTTGCTTTGATGGTTTTTTGCTAGATCATAAAGATTGATAAGAGAAGTTGTGGTGTCTTGGTCTAATAAATTTCTTTGAAGAAAGAAAATCAGGTAATGTATTTTATCTAGTTTTAGTTTATCTATTTCTGAGGGTAACGAGGTTTTAACGGTGACGTTGCTTGACAAAAGAATTTCTTTTACCAGCTGGACAATGTCTTGATTATTTGAGACCACTAGAAAAACTGGCTTATGGGCAGAAGTCATAAGTAGAGTATAGCGTTTAGATTCTGGACAAGCCAGAATGACAATTGTTGGTTATGACGTTTTTGGAATTGAGAATTTAGGTTTAGATAATAAATATTTTTATGCTTGTTAATTTGTGTTTTTGTTCTTACGTAGCTCACATGAAAACCTAGGTTCAAAGGGAACATTAGTTTTCCACAAGGAAATTAGATAAAAAAAATATTTATTTGGAGTGTGTATCTAAGGCCTGATTTACAAGCGCGTCGGCAAGTTTGTTTTGTTCGCGAGGAATGTAATGGAAGTTTATTTGAGAAAATTTTAATTGTCTAAACAGTTGATGAACTTGAAGAGCTAGAGTCTGAAGGTGGGGTTGTTTTACTTTGTATTCTCCTTTGATTTGTTTTACTACTAGCTCTGAATCTAAATAAAAGTTTATTTGTTTGGCTTGGATATTATTTTTTACTAGATACTCTAAGGCTTTGATGGGGGCTGTGTATTCTGCTACGTTGTTGGTTGTTTCGCCGATGGGTTCGGAAAGTTGAAAAATAATTTCAGAACCATTAAGGTCAGACCCTCCCTCGGCCCGATGGCCGAGAGGACCCGCGGCTGTAGCCGCTCCTGTTAGGGTCTGACCTTTTACCGAATGAACTCCGATGGCGGCGGGGCCGG
>JAHITH010000100.1 GCA_018817845.1 Patescibacteria group bacterium | reverse complement strand
CTAGACTCCTCTAAGTTCCTGGTAAAAGCCCTTAAAATACCATTTGTAAAATGAATTTGGGTTCTCGATCCATCAAATTTCTTCTCCACCCCCACCCGCCCCATCTTTTCAATTATTTCCTTAGCCGAATTCAACCGTTGGCACAAAGCTGGCTCCACTGGCACCCCCACCTCCACCTTAATCTCTCTCTCTGCCTTTTTCACTCCACCCTCCTTTATCTTCTTTACCAATAATCCTAAATCTGGATGGATTTGATCCAAACTATCCAACCTTTTTCTTAAACTTTTATCCCCCACTTCCATAACACTCAAAGCATCAAGCACCGTCTTGGTTGAGAAACCCAACCTTAATTTATCCAAAACAATTCTAACCGCAAACTTTGCCCCAACCGAATCAAGCCTACCCAAAAGCTCCGCCAAAGCCACCACCTTTCTATCTTGACTTCCTTCCCCACCATCTTCTGCGATCTCCTTCAGTTTCTTATGCACCTCCAAAATCGTCAAATTCTCACCCCCGTCATCCTGAACTTGATTCAGGATCACTTTAACCACTTCTCCTAAATCTCCAACTTCTTTGTATCTTCCATTCACTTCATTCATCTCTTTCCCCACAACTTCCGCCACCGCTCGAATCACCATCTTATCTGCCATATTAAACTGTATTTTTAGATATCTTGGCGCCAACCCACCCATCATTAAATAAACCCCCACATCCACTTCTTTTTTATTTAAATTTCTGAGTAGCTCCACCAACAAATTCGTCATTTCTAACCTACTGGCCGTTCCCTCTAACTTCTCTAAAATTGCTGAAAACTCTTTAAACTTCATTTTTTTAATACGTATTTAACCCCTTTTGTTTTACCTTGTTTTTTTACTAATTTTTTCTTCACCAGCCCATTCAAGTCTCTCAAGATTGTATCATCACTAACCATTGGCAACATTTCTCTGGCCTCCTTCATAGTAATTTTTTCATTTACCTGCAACACTTCCATTAAAGCTATCTGTCTTTCAGACAAAGCAATCTGCTTACCACCAGTATTCTTATATCTAGCATCCATAGACAGTCTTCTGACTCTTTCTTTTACCATACTCATCTCGCTTGCCAATGCCTCCGTGTAGTATTCCAACCATTCTGTTAGTTCCCCACCAGACTTTTCCACACTAGCAATTTTTTCCACGCTAAAAAACCTTTTTACATCATACCCAAAAGAAGAAAGAATTAAGGCAGAAAAAGCTCTAGCCACCCTACCATTACCTTCTATAAAAGGATGAATTCTTACCAACTCAAAATGTACTATGCCAGATAAAAGCACTGGGTGTACTTCATTTTTTTCCACTCCTTTAAGCCAAGTCCAAAAATCTTCCATTTGATAAGGAACCTCTATTGGCAATGGTGGTCGCCCCACTATCTCTCCACGTTTGGGACCCCTAATAGAAACCGGCATTCTTCTATATACACCCAACTCATTAGAAGGCAGTATTTTTTCCATAGCCAAACTATGCAACTGTGCCAACTCTCTCTCCCCATGCTGAAAACCTCTTCGCCTATCTCCCAGCCTTACCAACTGGTCTACAAACCTTACCACATTTCTATAATTAATCACCTCTTGCACATCTCTTTCCCTAGCCACCACCCCTATTCTCTTAGCCACATCTTCTGCCTTTTCATCTCTTGCGGGGTCATCTCTTACAATTTTCTGCGCCTCGTCTCTGCTTAAATCATTCCCCTCAACGTGTGTTCCAAAATGCACCATCCTTATTAACGCATCCTCTCTAAACTTCATTTCCCATTCTGGCACTAACACAGCTCCGTCAATTATCTCTCTGGCCACCTCAATCTCACTTACAGCCACCAAAATCTTATTTGTTATAGTAAACTTATATCTCATCTATACAATTATTATCGCAATTTTTGCGTTAATCCACAACTACCCCAACTTAATTTTCTTCACCTTGCCAAACAACTCCAAATTTTTTTCATCTGCAGTAGTCACCACTACCTGCCTGCCTTCCATTACTCTTAACACTTCTTCTTCATGTCCCTCATCAAGTTCAGAAAAAATATCATCAAGTAATAATATTGGCTTTTCAGACAACTGTTCTTCAAGATAGTATATCTCACCCATCTTCAAAGCCAAAATAGCCATTCTCTGCTCCCCTCTAGATCCATATCTACCAAGATCTCTTTTCTTTTTATCTTTCCCGTTCTGCTTCATCATCATCTCTACCGTTAAATCATCCTTATGAGGCCCCACCAAAGTATATCCAACCGCCAACTCCTCATTTTTATACTGCTCCAACCGTCTTTCGCTAATCACACTTTTATCATACTCAATACTTAAATTAATAAACAAATCACTTCTACCCCACAAATGATTAATAAATCCAACCAACTCACTTCTCTTTTCCGTTAATACCTGACCATGTTTTATCAACAATCCATTCCAAAACGTTAACGAATGTTTTGTAGCCACCCCCTCCCTTACCGCATCTAAGATTCTATTTCTCCTCTTCAAAGCTTGATTATAAACTCCAAAACTACTTACATACTCCACGTCTACCTGAAAAAGAACTTGATCTAAAAAATTTCTCCGCTTGTCTGGTGAACTAGATAAAATATCCAAATCCTCCGGTCTAAACAATACCACTGGCAAGTTCCCCATATAATCTTTTCTCCTCTTCGAAGCTTCGTCCACCACATACTTTCTTTTGGCCACTCTTTTTCCGCTCACCTCACCTTTAGTTACCATTACTTCCAATTTTTTCTCTCCATTTCCATCCTCAACCAATCCACTCACCCTTCCCCATTCATTTCCAAACCTCACCATCTCATCAATTTTTCTAGCCCTAAAACTCTCTCCTAAACCCAACAAATAGATGGCTTCCAACAAATTAGTCTTACCAGTAGCATTCCCTCCCCAAACCACATTGATCCCTTTAGAAAAAACAAATTCCTTATTTTTATAATTTCTAAAATCGATCAGCTTCAATTGCTTCAAATTCATTTATCCAGATTTTATCACTTCTGACATTTTAGACACCAATACGTCCCTCTTCCCCCCAGTTTAAATTTTTTTATTTTT
>JAHITH010000064.1 GCA_018817845.1 Patescibacteria group bacterium | reverse complement strand
TTCAGGTGCCTGCTTTTATTAAAGAAGGGGATAGGTTGAAGATAAATACGCAGAGTGGGGAGTATGTAAGTAGGGTCTGACCTTATTACTTTAGGAGGTAGACGAGGAGGAGGGTGAGGGCTTGGGGCCAAAGACCCTTGAAGATGTTTGGAGTTGATTTATGGATACTGGTGTGGAGTTTGGCAAATTTATTTAAAAGAGGGAATCTTAAGTTTAAGAAAAGGTAGGGGAATTCTATAAAGTCTGGTAGAAGGGCGATGAACCAGCCGTAGAAGGCTAGTGGGTTAATTTGGCCAGAAGGGCCTGGGAACCAGAGGTAGACCAGGAGGATGGAGGCGGGGAAGTCTAGTAATAGTTCTTGAAAAAAGGCGGCCTTTTTTGATTTTTTTTTGCTGGTTAGGCCTTGGCCTACGTCCCAATGGGGGATATGGTCTTGTACGAAATGACTAGCTAAAATGAGTGGGGTAGAAATAATGGGGTTGGGTATTAAAGTGGCGATTAGAGCCCCTGTGGTTCCGTGAGCAATGGAAAGCATGAAGATGATTATATCAGTAAACAAACTCACTGCAGACCGCTGAAGGTTACGAACAACTGTTTAGGAAAACAGGTTCGGAACCGTCTTTTGTTCGTTTGCTGTACAATTACTTGTATGAATGATATTTTATTAAGTGTAGAGGGGGTAAGTGTTTACACCTTTAGTGCCTTTGTGTTTTTGGCATTTTTGTGGTCTAGTTTTGTTTTTTACAAAAAGGCCATTGAGTATCATGAGAACGAAGAAACAGTATTTAATGCGGTTTTGCTTATGGGTGCTTTGTCCTTTATTTTTTCCAGATTTTGGTTTGTGATGACTAAGCTTGACTGGTTTGTTGGGCATTGGATTAGAGTGTTGTTTATGAAGGAATATCCAGGTATGAACGGTTGGGGGGTTTTTTTAGGAGTTTTGTTAGGTGTTTTGGTTATAGTAAAGAAGAATAAACAAAAGTTGTTTGACTGGTTGGACTTAGTGTCTTTGGGTTTGTCTGCTGGAATACCGATTGTTTATGTGGCTAGTGGTGTTTTGTCTACGGAGATGATGTCGACGGAGATTGTTAAGGGTTTGCTTTTGGCTTTGTGGTTTTTCTTTTTGTGGTGGGTAGAAGGGGAGTATAGAACCTTTGGATGGTATAGATTTAGAAAGACTCAGGCCAAAACTGGCTTTGTAACAGGGGGTTTTGTTTTTGGTTTGGGGTTGGTTAATGCGTATGCTGTTCTAGTTGCGGTTGGTGTTTTAATTGTGTATATTAGATCTGAGCGGAAGGTGATAAAAGACTTGAAGCTGTTAGAAAAAAGTTTAAAAGGATTAAAATGGCCAAAAATAATAAAAATAAAATAAAACAGGTGATTTGTTTTCCGTTGAAGGTTTTACAACCTTTGATAAAGTTTTTGAAACGTGAGGAAAAAAGGTTGAAAAAAGTAGAGAAAAATTTGGAAAAAGAAGATCCTTTTAATGATCCTGGTAGGGTAGATGATAATGCGATAGATACTGATGTGTCTGAACAGGTAGAACACGAAAGAGTTTCGGCTACCAAAATGGCTATAAATAGGTCGTTGGTATCTGTGAGAAAGACCTTGACTAGAATTAAGTTGGGTAGGTATGGAATTTGTGAAGAGTGTCATAAAATGATTGACACGGATAGGTTGGCAATTGATTTGACGGCTGAGTATTGTGTTAAGTGTGCGGTTAAGAAGGAGAACAGTAAAAAATGACACTTTTTGTGTCATCCCGCACTTGATGCGGGATCCATTTATATAGATTCCTGCCTTCGCAGGAATGACGAGAGAGAATGGTTTACAATTAAGGGTGTGGAGATAAAAAAACTAGAGATTGTTTGGCAGAATAGTGATGTGATGGTGGTGAATAAACCCAGTGGGATGATTTGTATTAGGGAGGATAATCCTAAGAAATGGCCGGTGGTTGCTCATAGGTTGGATAAGGAGACCAGTGGTTGTTTGTTGATGGCTAAAAATCTTGAGTCACTTGAGTTTTTGATGGGGCAGTTTAAGAATAGAAAGATTGATAAGGAGTATTTAGCCTTGGTACATGGTTGGATTGAACCCAAAGAAGGCAGGATGAGGTTGCCGTTAGCAAAAGGGAGGGTGAGATACGATGGTAAAATGGCTGATACGGCTTGGGAGACGGTAAAGAGATTTATTAAGGATGAAGAAAAGTTAAGTTTGCTTAGACTTAAGATTTATACGGGTAGGACGCATCAGATAAGGGTGCATTTGGCTCATTTAGGACATCCAGTGTTTGCTGATAGTAAGTATTTGAATAAGCGGCAGATGAAGTTGGACAGACAGATATTTAATAGACATTTTTTGCACGCTAGGAAGATTGGTTTTAGTTTACCAGACGGATTAAGGCAAGAAGTGGTAGTAGAAATGCCACAAGAGCTAAAGATATGGTGAAAAAAGGTTTAGTGAGTTTATTTTTTGGAATAGTGTTATTGGCGATTGGTTGGCGGATTATTAATAATAGAGGTTATTATCCAGACACGGGGATAAATTTAGTGTTGGTAGGGGAGAGTAGTGTGGCTCTTGTGGGTGTTTCTAAGGGTGATGATAGTTTGATGTGGGTAGAGTTACCGAGTAATTTGAGAGTGGGTGGTTATCCGGCTGTGTCGGCTTGGGGGCTGGGGGAGATAGATGGAAATAGTGAGGAGTTGGTACTACAAAGTTTGGGAGAAGGTTTGGGGTTGTGGTTGCAGGTTGCCGTGAAGGTAGAGGATGGGGTGTCTATGGATGGCTTGTTGGACAGATTGTTGAGCTTGAAAGGCATTAAGGGTTTGAGTTGGTTAGATAGATATACTTTGTATAAAGATCTGTCTGGTTTGAGTAGTAAAGGAATCGTTTTAGAAACTAATTTGCCGTATCAGGTTATGGATAGGGTGCAGGATGTAGATGGTTATGAATGGTTAGAACTTAATGAAGCGGTGTTTGTGTGGTCTAGGGACTTGTGGCCAAATGAAGGTGTGGTGAACTTGGGGATAAAAGTGGAGGTGGTTAATGCATCGGATACGCCCGGAGTGGCCAGGGTAAGAGCTAGACAGTTGGAGTCGATTGGATTTAGGGTGGTTAGCGTGAAGGCTGGAGATATAAAAATAGACGAGCCCTGCGTAGTAAAAGTTAGTCCTGACATATGGGATAAAAATCAATTTATAAAACAGATATTAAAAAATTATTTGGGATGTGAAGTAGAGATGGGGGATGGTTTGGTGTTTTTTGTTGGTTAGTCCTCTGAGGCAAGTGGATCGAATATTTCTAGGGGATGAACAACGGGTTCTTGAAAAGAAATATTTATTTCTTTTTTGTGGTTGCTAACAGGAAAGCTGGGAACGTCCTTGAGTCTTTTTGAGCGTTTGATTTCTTGAAGAAATACTTGGGGAGATTGAGGATTGATGGACTTAATGTACACTTGGTATTTGTAGCCTAGTTTTATGAATTTACTTAAACTTAGAGAAAGGTTGTCTGGTAGTTGGCCAAGGTATTCATGGGTGTTTTCTGTGAAGATTTTGATTTTTCTGGCTGATGATTTTAAGGTAACGTTTTGGCCAATTTCTAGATTAGCGATTATTTGCGGGCTAGTTGTTTTTATTAAAGGTACAATTTTGGATATTCCTGGTTCTTCTATAAAGCTAACTGTTTGCGATCTTGACTTGGGGATAGTTTTGTCAGCCAAAGGCTGAAATTGGTGTTTAAGATTGTAAAGGTTTTTGGTGGCGATTGGATTTGTTTGGTTGATTTTTAAAACTTGTTTAAATGTTTTTTGGGCTAGAGTAGTTTGGGCTGTTTTTAGATAGGCTATGCCTAGTCGGTTTAGAGCAGATGGGTTTTTTGGTAAAAGTTCTATTATTTTTTGGTTAAGGCTGATGGCTTGTCCCCAGTTGTTGTTTAGGGCGGCTTGAATGGCTTGATTTTCTAGTGTGGTAATATCTGGTTGATTCATACTGCTAGTTAATATATGTTTTAAGGACTGTTAAGTCAAGTGGCTCTGTTGTAGAATTAAAGACAATGTCTGGTCATTCTAAGTGGTCAACTATAAAACATAAAAAAGCGGCGACGGATGCCAAGAGGGGAGCGGTGTTTGGAAAGTTAGCAAAAAAGATTTATCTGGCGGTTAAGCAGGGTGGATCGGGTGATGTTTTAAAAAATCCATTTCTAAGAGGTATTTTAGAAGAAGCTAGAAGTGCAAATATGCTATCTAATAATGTGCGACGCGCAATTGATAAGGCATTGGGAGTGGGTGGTGAACAAGTTATGGTGGAAATTGACTATGAAGGGTATGGACCGAGCGGGGTGGGGATAATAATTAAGTGTGTAACTGATAATAGAAACAGAACAGGCGGGGAGATAAGAACCTGTTTTGACAAGTATGGGGGTAGTTTGGGTGAGCCGGGATCGGTGTCTTACATGAAGAAAATTGAACCTGTGCCGATGATAGAGTTGGTTGGGCAGGATTTGGGGAAAATAAAAGATTTATTGGAGACGTTGGAAGATCATGAAGATATTGTGTCAGTATGGTCTAATTTAAAGCAATAAATGACAAAAAGAGTTAAGTTTATATCTGTGGCGGGTGTGTTAGGAGTTATGTTGGGGCTAACTGGGTTGGTGGCGGTGGAGAATAGATTAACAGTGTTATTGGCGGTTACTTCTATTTCTTACGTGCTGTCTGTTTGGGTTTTGTTTGAAGACTTAAAGGGTTTGGAGTGGATAACTTTAATGATTTTACCAGTGATGTTTATTTTGGGGGCTGGTTTGTTTACCAATTTATTGCCCGATGCTGTGCCTAATTTACTGGGATTAAGGTTCGAGATTGAGACGGCAATGGTGATGGCTAAGGTGGTTAAAGGATTGTTTGTGGTGTTTTACATACTGGGTTTGTATGCCATATATTTGCTTGAAAATATTATTTCGGTGGCGTCCATTAGGACGATTCAGCTTTTGCGGGCAGCCAGATCGATGGGATTTGTAATGACTTTGGTGGTGAGCTTGTTTTTTTTCTTGGTGTTGCTGAGTTTGAGGTTGTGGTTTTACTGGATTGGTTTGATTTCTGCGGTGGTGGCTTTTATGTTATCTTATGGACATTTTTGGAGTATTGATATTAAGGATGAAAGTAGGCGAACGGTCAAGCTTTATGCTTTAAGTCTTGCTTTTCTGATGGGTTTTTTGGGGTTAGTGATGGCTTTTTGGCCGGTGAAGCCGCTTATGGGGGGGTTGATGATGACGGTGTTTTTTTATACTCACTTGGGGATATTAGAAAACTATTTAAAATATAGATCATACGGAGAGTCTTTGGTTGAGTATCTGGTGTTTGGATTAATTATTTTTATTATTGGATTTGTGACGACGTCGTGGAGGGGGTGAAGGAATAAGGGACCGATGCCAAAGGCCGGTACAATTTCGGCACTGGGGCGACGAAAGGGGAGAGGAGTAATAGGTGAGTAGGCCTATAATTATAAGTCCTATAGAACTGGGTTGAGTTTTCACGAAATATAGGTCTTTTCACGGTTGGCAGTCTATGTGGATAACTGCTGATATAGAATGATATAGTTGATTGGGTATGCTTCGGGAAGGGAGAGGGACAGAGGGCAATGAATGAGAAATTAATGTTCTGCAAAAGCAAGGGACCGAGCTCAACGTCGGACAAGATCGGCACTGGGACGTTCAGCAGCGGGACGCACTACCCTTTTGCAGTAGAAGAGGGTGTGAAAGGAACTATATGTAGTATGTCGTACAATGTTACTTATGCGACGTTACGTTGGGGTTAAAATGGAACAGTAGTGGTTGTCACCGCTTTAGGTAATCTGTACAAAATCCCGAAGAGATTTGCTTGGGGTGTTTGTGGTGTGACTACCCTCTTGATTCCTTACGAGCTTAGTTTCTTGTTGGTCTGTATGAAGAGTTTGTAGATTAACCCGAAGGTTTTGGGTCTTAAGACGTCTAAGTGGTCAGATGGGTGCGGAGATCATTACCAAGTATTCATGAATCATTCCAGAAGCCGTTTTAGGGGCATTGGGGGGGCTTGTAGCCACGAATTGTGTCCCTTTGGGGCTTGAAAATGTGTGTTTTTAGGCATGGATATCACCTTTTTTGTCATTCTGAATGAAATGAAGAATCTCTCAACTTGTTTGAGACTCGCATTCGCGAGAGATCCTTCGACTCGCTCTGCTCGCTCAGGATGACATGGGGAAAAACTTTCTCTGTCATTCTGGTAA
>JAHITH010000063.1 GCA_018817845.1 Patescibacteria group bacterium | reverse complement strand
CAAAAGAGGCAAATATAAAGTCCGTGTGTCTTTCTGGCAAAAAGTTTAAGTGAGACTGTGTACCTAAACTAACTCCCTTACCCATGAACCTACCCGAGCCAATGGCAATAGTAGACTGAATTACGTTGTATCCCCCACCGGCCGTGTCTGCGTATGGATTAATAAAATTTTCCACCCTTTTTAACTGATATGGCTTGGCAAGTTTAAGGCCAAGAGGAGTTAGTACGGCCAATAACAAAAATAAGACCAAAAGATTTTTAAGTTTAAAGTAACTTGCAATGTACAAAACCAGCGGAATGACAAATAATGCAAGGGCTGACCCCAGATCCGGCTGTTTCACCACCAGGATAAAAGGTATCAGAGAAAGAAGACCAAAGAATAAAAGATTTTTAGGTTTAAGATTTTTTTTACTTAAGAAATTAGCATAAAACAAAATTAAAAGTGGTTTGATAATTTCAGAGGTTTGCGGTGAGAAAAGACCCAAATTTAACCAGCGAGTTGAACCCCTAACGTTTTCACCGAATAATAAAGTAATCAACAACAGTAGAACCGATATGATATATAAAGGTGTTGATAAACCCAAGATTAACCTTAGATCTAGTTTGGAGAAGAAGTACATGACCATGAGTCCGGCAATTAAAAAGGCAAGTTGGTAGAAAAATAGATTGGGGACGGTGCTCCAGATGGTGAGCAGACTAAAAATAAGAATTATACCTATGGATATAAAAATCTTAAAACGAGAGTTTGACATGTTTACCTTTGGTTATCTTGTTAACTAAGGTTTTGGATTTGATTTGATTTTCGTATTTCTTGGGCCAGTCTGGTAATGTAACGTTTACCACCTGATCTAACTTGCAATTGGCTTCCTTTCGGGCTTGCTGAATTAACCTAATTGTTTCTCTGGCCTGACGTTTCTTGATAAGGTCTGGGGTGAGCGTTGTGTCAAGTTCTACAGAAAATTGATCATCCTGTTTAAAAATTACTTTTTCTATGTTTAACTCCTCTTTAATTAATTGAAGTAGAGCTTTACTGTCTTCTAGGGCGAGTGAGTCATTTATTTTTATGGTTAAACTGCTTAGGGGTTGTTTAACGGCTAGTTGATGAACTTTTCTTTGAGCATGGCCTTGTTCACAAATTTTTCTTAATAAAATCATTTGGTCTAGAAGTTTTTTATTTATATTTTTGGCTACTGGTTTGCTGGGCCAATCGGCAAGATTAACTGATTCTTGACCAGTAAGATTGGTATAAATTGAGTCAGCCAAAAATGGGGTGTACGGCATTAAAAGACGGGATAGTGTTTCCAAGACTGTAAAGAATGTTTGATAACAAGTATTTTTATCTGCTTGGTTTTGAGCATTTGGACCAACTCTGTCTCTACTGCGACGGATATACCAAGTAGAAAAATCACTAACAAACTCTTCTATGGCTTTAGCCCCGGAAAAAGCGTTGAATTTATCAAGATTTACGGTTGTTTTAAGTACCACTTGATCTAGACGAGTTAGTATCCACTGATCTAGAACAGTTGGGTTGTTTTTATATTCTTCTTTTGGTTGCCAGTTTTCTAAGGCGGCGTAGTTTACAAAGAAACGATATGAGTTCCAAAGAAACATATGGAATTGCCGTTTTGTTTGGTTGGCTTCTTTTTCACCGAAACAAATTTCACGAGCTGGGTTTTGCAGAGCACAGTACCAACGAATTACGTCTGCCGAAAAACGATTGGCCCCGTCTATAAATTCAATGGAGTTACCGGCACTTTTGTGAAAGGTCTTGCCGTGACTGTCTAACATGTTTGCGTGCCCCAAAACATTTTTGAACGATGGTTTATTTTCAAGCACAGCGCTGGTGGCAATTAGAGAATAAAACCAGTTTTTGAACTGGCCAGGGAATGATTCTGTAATGAAGTCTGCTGGGAACCATTTTTTAAAGTATTGAGGGTCTTGGGTATAGTTTAGGGTTGAAAAAGGAACGATACCGGCGTCTAACCAAGGGTTGCCAACTGGTTCTACCCTAGAGGCTAATTTGCCGCATTTGGTGCACTTAATTTTTATTTTATCGATATGTGGTTTATGGGGGGTGTGGCCCTTAAATTGATCCCAGCCTTTAACCGCTTTTGTTTCCAGTTCTT
>JAHITH010000062.1 GCA_018817845.1 Patescibacteria group bacterium | reverse complement strand
CAATAAAATTTTTTATCTCTTTGTTTTTTCTAGTCTTCATTTTGTCCATATTGTAACATGGTATGGCAGTCAGTGTAGAATATGAGAATCGTTGTCATTCCGATTGGGGTCCGAAATTCTGATTGAGGATGGAATAGAGGGATCGCTTTCAACTGTAAGGCTTAACAATTAAACTAGTATTTTCATAAACTGATAGGCTACCAGCCAGAGGGATCCCTCCACTCGAAGACTCGGTCGGGATGACACCCCCCCCTGTCATTCCGAGCGTAGTCGAGGAATCCCTTTCATAACAAGGGTCGGACCCTTTAAAGGCTGTTTTGAATGTATTGTTTTAGAGCTGGCCAGTTTCCGTCTTTAGCTATTAAGACCCATTGATTTTGATATAAATATTTAGGTGGGTTTTCTAAGATAGCAATTTCGCCATCATTGCTTTCGGTCAACAAACCAATCGACCCAAACGGTTGGCTTCTTGAAGTAATTAACAATTTAATCATAGACGGATAGTCATCAAGTTTCAAATTAGTAACTAGGTTTTTTTGCATGATGCCAAATAACTGGGAACGAGTTGATTCGTTAAAAATAACGTTGGCAGACAATAGTTTTTGCCGCAGGGCTTTTATAACCAATTGCTGTCTCTTGTTTCTAGCAAAATCTGTACCCTCATCCCCCCCTGCATGACGAGAACGAACAAACTTAAGGGCGGTCTGGCCGTCCATTGTTCGTAAACCTTGTTCAAAGCTTACGGTTTCATAGCGACTTTCTATTGGATAATCATTTTCTTTACCAGGAATTGGAAAAAGAGAGTCGGTGAAACTTGTTTCTACGTTTACCTCTACTCCACCAAGCAAGTCTATTACCTCTATAAAACTATTAAAGTTGACCACGACCGTGTAATGCACAGGCAACCCCAAAGTTTCTTGAATAGATGCCTGAATTAGATTTAAACCCACTGGGGGATTTCTTTGTTCACCATAATGATAAACGGCGTTGATCTTTGTTTTCAAAGAATCAATCCAGAGATCTCTGGGAATAGAGATAATGGTTGTCTGTTTGGTAGAGTGTTGGTAAGAAGCCAAAATTATGGTGTCTGCCAAATCGGCCACGTCTGTTTCATTTTCCCCCTTTATGCCTAGCAAAAGAAAGTTAGTTCGTCCGTTAGAGTTGCTTAAATGATCTACCGGGTCTTGAAAAAGAGCAATAACGTGCCGGGGTACAATGTTTAGTTTTTTAAAGAATAGATTTATTTTTACCAAGCTTAATACCAGTAGGCCAACAAGAAAAATTAAGCCTATTATTTTTAAATGAGATTGGAAAAAATGAATAATGGCAATTTTAATTCTTGCCAAACGAATTCGCTTAAGCTTCATGAAAGGAGCTTAATTAATCGACAAAAGACGGATGGTTTAAGGCTATTGGTACCCACCAAGACTCCGCTAATACTAGGTTGGTCAATAAAGCCTTGTACGTTTTGGGGCGAAACGGAACCGCCGTAAAGAATGGGGCTTTCGCTGTTGGTAAGTAGAGTAATTTTAGAAACGACCCTACTTACGTCTTCTGCTGATTCTGCTTGACCACTACCAATGGCAGATATCGGCTCGTAAGCAAAAATACAATGACTAAGAGTAATGTTTTGCCTAAAGAGCTCCTTTATTTGTTCGTCCATGTAGGGCGTGTCTAGGCAGATAATAGGAGTAATGTTGTAGTTAAGAAGGCTTAAAACTTGCTGAGCTACGTCACCGCTTGTTTCACCATTTGATCTTCTTTCAGAGTGACCAACAAGGCAGTAGGTAACCAGTTCAGAAAGCATGCTGGCAGTAATGTCGCCTGTATGTTTGCCAGCAGAATAGGAACTAACTGTTTGAGCCCCAACAAAAAGAGGAGTTTTAGAAAAATTAAGATGGCGGTTGAACTCTGGCAAATCGGTGAAAGGAAGGCAGATAATAACCTTAAGGTTGGGGGAGATGGTAGGAGCAAGTTTGCCAAGTTCCTTTAACCAAATTAGTGACTGGGTGTTGTTAGAGTAGCTTTTCCAGTTGGCTATTAAGTAAGTCATGACAATCATTATAGCAACACTCCATCCTCTCATTCTCCAGCCATCTTAACAAAGGTCTCACCTTTGTTAAACCCCCGTCATCCCGCACCCCCCCCGTCATCCCCGCGCAGGCGGGGATCCATCCTCTCCTGTCATTCAAGAATGACATAGGGAAGTAGGGTATAGTATGAAGAGTGAAACCTGCCTGGAAAAATGAACTAAACAGAGAACAATTGCTGGCCGTGACCCATGAAGGAAATCCTTTGTTGGTCTTGGCTGGGGCTGGCTCGGGCAAAACAAGGGTGCTAACGTATAGAGCCTTTTGGCTAATTAAAGAGAAAGGCATTGACCCTAAAAAAATAGTTTTGCTTACTTTTACCAACAAGGCCGCTCAAGAAATGTCTGGTAGGGTAAGAGAGTTGTTAACGCAAAAACCCCCCGGGGTTGACAGCAAGCTGGGGTTTGCGGGGACGTTTCATGGTTTTTGCGTTCGTTTACTTAGGATATATGGTCAGGCGGTTGGGGTAAAAAAAGGCTTTGTAATTTACGACACGGCTGACCAAAGGCAGGTAATGAAAAAGGTGTTAACAAATTTAGACCAGGAAAACACATCCAAAAAAATCAGAATGTATTTGGCGATAATTTCTAAATATAAAAATAACTTAGTTAGTATAAAAGATACAAAAGGTTTAACAGCAATCTGGCAAGAATATCAGAGACTTTTAAATAAGTTTAACGCGCTAGATTTTGACGATTTACTGACAAGATGTGTAGGTTTATTAAAAGTAACAGAGGTGAGACATAAGGTTCACCAAAGGTTTGATTGGATATTAGTAGATGAGTATCAAGATACAAATAAGGCTCAGTTTGAGCTAACCAGGTTGCTGGTAAATAACCCCAGTAGATTAATGGTGGTGGGTGACGCGTCACAGGCAATTTATTCGTTTAGGGGGGCAGATTTTAGAAATCTTGAATTATTAAATAGATATTTCAGTAATTTAAAGGTGGTGGAATTGACCGAAAACTACAGGAGCACTCAGAATATTTTAGACGCAGCCCACGAAGTAATTAGTAATAATACTGGTCATCCAGCATTAAAACTTGTAACCCGTGAGAACGAAGGGGACAAAATAATAATCTTTGAAGGGTTAGACGGCCGAGCAGAGGCCAAATTTGTAGTAGATAACTGTACAACAGCCATAGAAAAAGAAAAAAGCGTGGCGGTTTTATACAGAACCAACGCCCAGTCTAGAATTTTGGAAGAAGAACTAATCAGGGTTGGTATTACCTACCGTTTGGTTGGCGGAGTCAGGTTTTATGAAAGAGCCGAGATAAAAGACCTATT
>JAHITH010000061.1 GCA_018817845.1 Patescibacteria group bacterium | reverse complement strand
TATTAAAGGGATTATTAAAATATTTTTTTGTCGACTATACTTCAAAAATTTCAATAAATAGTCAACTGTCAATATCTGCTGTAGGTTATCTTGCTACCAAAGTAACCCGCCACATTGGGGGAACCCACCTCCAGTACCTAAGAGGTAATTGTGTAGAAACACAATACGCGCCCTTAAGAAGTCGAATATGTTAAAAGTTTTTTCAATTGACAATTCATCTAGGTGGGTTATAGCCCCATATTGGTTCTTTTGTTGTAATTTAAATAGCGAAATGTTTTTCATTAGCCAATATTTAACATTGTTAAACTATCTTTTCACAAATCCAAGCGTCGAGAATTTAGTTTCAAAACCTATTCTTTTGTAAAACTCATTTGGATAGTCTCCTTCTTCGGTTGCTAGCGCATGTACTTGATTACCGTTATTAACTGATTGTTGGGCGGAATATAGTGAGGCGGTTTTGCCAAATCCTTTACCCCTGACTTTTTTTAGTGAACCAACATTTGATATGTATCCAATACCAGCAAAGTTAGTTAGAGTGGTAACGGCAACAGGCTCCATGTTTTTGTAGACAGTGAAATACTCAATCTTTCCTGATTCGTGATGTTTTTGTCAAGCTTTTTTGGCCACTTTTAGATAGTCACCCAGTTTTCCGTAAGGATTCTGTGGATCATCTTTTTGGTAACAAGCGTCAAAGGTTTTTAGAAATTCTTCTAGTTTTGACTCACTATCTACTTTTTCTACTCTAGCAAAACCGCTTGAATTAATATTTTTTCCAGAGTGAAACATCCACGAATCTTCCCACTCTTTCTTATATCCATGTTGCTCAAGAAAAGTTGCAAGCGGTTTTAGCCCTGTTTTGTTTTCAAAATATATGGCAGGTTTCCGATCAAGTTCGCTTAAAACCTCTTCGATATTTTTTAACTGCTCATTGTCTAAAATACTGTCTACTTGAGCATGATTAAAAAATGCCAGACCTTAACACAAACGACCGAAGTAAAGTCTAGGTCAATTAGCTTATGGTACATGATTCCGTATTGTAAGAATTGATAGTTTTGTAGAAATAGGGAGTTGTTCATAGTTTTTTCAGTCTCCATTAAAATAACGATTGTTTTTTGTTTACAAACCTTTCGTAACTGCCTAGCGAGGCAAAGTTTATTTCAAATTGCGTGTCATCAATTTTATCGACCCTAACCGAATCAATGCCTAAGATTTGAAGTTTTTGATATGTCAGCAACTCTTCTTGGTTTAACTTCAATACGTCTCTTAATATCCATTCTCCAAGTTCTTTGTTGGAGTAAGACATTAAAGCTTTTCCACCAGCTTGGCAAATTTTTGATTTCATGATTTCTCCATTTGGAAGCCTTAGGTCAACGGGTGTTTCTCTGTCTGGGAAAAAAGTTGGAAAATACTTATGTATGTTGGCCGGAACAGGAATGTAAACTTCACTGTGGTGTCTAGCTCTTTCCCCTGCATTCCATTGATTTAAACCACTCATAAAGTAAAGTTGGTTGTTTGAACAATATCATATAATTCTTTTGCCCCAATTAGATTTATTGGTATTTTTCCAGATCCTTGAGCTTCATTTATAGCACTTGATGTAAAATGACTTGTAGAAATAATAACCCCAAAATTGTTAAACCCCAAACTTCCTCTAAGGTTTGCAACCTCTTTTCTTCCAACTGAATGCTTCCATCTTTTAATTTGAAACTGGTAGTTTAAATCTAAGCTAAAGTCGTGACGTAAAAGCGCATTAATATCTATTCCGTCATCTCCACTTTTTTTTGTAACATTGACTTTCATAAATCCAGTATGCCGGATTAATTTTGCCATCAAACTTTCAAACTCGTATGGGTCAACGGTTAATAAGTTATTTTTTAAACTCTCTATGCTTTTAAGCATATCTTCGTCAAACTTTGGATTCATTATTTCTCTTTCAATTTGTTCTGGTAGTAGTGACTCTATAACAGTATCATCAGGTAATAATTCTGTTTTAAATTTATTGTATAGATCAAAGAAAGGATGTTTTAAATTCACTATTTTTAAAGGTGGAATGTCGGAAAAGATTTGAAATTCAAACAGCCATACCATTCGTAATTTTTTCTGATTATCAATTTGATAATCTTGGTAATATCGTAGTAAAAACAAGAAGCCAATGAATTTGTATTGGTTAACATCTTCTTTTAAAAACCCTAGAATTGGTACTGGTTTTTTAGTCTGCTCAATAATTCTTTTATTTACTCCAGAAATTTCTTGATTTCCTTTTAACCCAGCTCCTGTATAAATTAGAATGTCACCTTCTATCTTGTCTGCATATGGATTACGAATTATTTTTTTATTTTCCTCAGCAGAAGTAATCAAAACAATAAAATCAAGTTCATTATTTTTCAACTTTGGTCTGATTCCACCCAAATTTGATACTTCAAGTGCATATTTAATTTGATCGTTTGAGTAATGATTTCCAACCGTTAAAATTTCTGGGACAGTTATTTGTTTCATGTTATTTATTGAAAATATTCATGTATTATTGATTCTGTATCAATATTCATAATTAAATATTGACAAACATTATCAAGCCATTTTTTCACAGCCTCTTTATTTTTACAATTGAATAGATTTTTCATTTTTATTGATGAATCATCGGTATTTAACACATAATCTCTTATGTCCTCATAAAAATTTTCTTGATAATTTTGCGGTTTACTATCCGCGAATTCATTAATCCAGTTCAATACACATTTCTTATTCATAAAATCTAAAGAGTACTTATTATACTAACATTTCTTTTGTCGGTGAAACCTTTTTGATAACCAGCTTGTTCAAAACCAATCTTTATTCCTCCAACCCCAGCAAATAAGTCAGCAATTGTCATATCTTTCATTCTACTTTTATCTTTTAAATCGGAGTTTAACAATGTTGCATCTTTGGAGGATAAAACTAAATTTTCTCCTGACCCCCTTTCGTCATTGAATCGCTTGGTTAACGCAATGGCAGATGCAATCTGGAGAGCCTTTGCTTTACCAATTCCCTGAACTTCAAGAAGGTTGTCAACAGTTAGTTCAAGAAATTTATCACCAAATTTTCTAATAATTTGT
This sequence comes from Patescibacteria group bacterium, assembly GCA_018817845.1. GTDB lineage: Bacteria > Patescibacteriota > Microgenomatia > UBA1400 > MFAQ01 > JAHITH01. The sequence goes on along the minus strand of JAHITH010000061.1, from coordinate 8,982 downwards.
TGAGATAATTTCTTTACATTTTTACCTTTTATTCCACTTCCAATTAAAATTGCAAGTAACTCACTTTTAGATAAAGCATCGGCTCCTTTGATTAAGAATTTCTCTCTTGGCCTATCTACTTTAGGAAGATCTTTAATCTTTACCATGGATTCATTCTACCAATTTCCTCCAGAGGAGGAGGTAGTTGTAACTAAAGTGCCGAGGGTCAGACTCGAACTGACATCTGAGGTTTTTCAGACCACCGCCGTGACCATCTTGGCTACCTCGGCAAGTATGCTTGATTATATATTAAAGTGATGCTTCACATCTGAACAGTGTCGACTAGGAAGTCGAGCACAGTGTCCGATGAGAAACATTTGTGGCCACTGTAGGGCTTGAACCTACGACCTCTTCGATGTAAACGAAGCGCTCTAGCCAACTGAGCTAAGCGGCCATAAAATAATTTATTAATGTTTTTTTAAGGTGGGTTCTACCCCACCCTGTTTTAAAGAACTTCTCTCTTGCGGTGGCGTCTTGTTGATTCAGATAGCCTTCAAGATATATTAATATAAAAGGTCTTCGGTTTTTTGTGATAATTATTCTGCCCTTATTGTGTTCTTTAATTCTTTGTTTGTAGTTTTTTGAGTAACCGACGTATAGTTTACCATCTCTCAAACTTTTCAGGACATATACATAATACATTCTGTGTATATTATATAGCGCTCTTCACCCGACTAAGTTTTTTACAAGAGTAAAAAATTTTGACGGGTAAACCAGCTGACCGCACCAAAGGCAGGAGCCTTAGGCGGGTAAAGCTAAGCGGCCGTGTTAAGTATTTTATCACGAGATTTGCGGTGGAGAGTGGTGGCTAGGCGGTGAGACTCGTCTCTAAGCAGTCTAAATAGGCTTAAAACGGGATTTGACAGGGGTAGGTTTAGATTCACCAACTTGCCCTTGTTATCATAAAAATGAATGGCTTCTCTGTTTTTAGATAGGGCTATGGTGGCAATTGGGTCAGGGATTATGGGGAAGACAATTGAAAGTTGACCTACTCCCCCATCTAGGATTATTAAGTCTGGTAGAGGCCAATCCTGGTGTTTTAATCGTCTAGTAATTATTTCTTTTAGAGCTTGGGGGTCTCCAGTTGGTTTGCTTTTGATTTTGAACAGTCGATATTGATCTTGCGAAAGTTGGCCGTCTTGAACCACGGACATGGAACCTGTGTAGTGGGTAGTTTGTAGGTGGGCGGCGTCGTAACATTCGATTCGTTTGGGGGTGGATTTTAGAAGTGGGTGGTTCAAGGTTTTGGCAATTTTTTGCATTAATTTCAGGTTTTGATTGGGCAGGGCAAAAAATTGGCTGGTTTTTGACGTGTTTGTTAAATATTCTAGATTATCAAGTTTGGTTTTAAGGTTTTGGGCCAGTTCAAAGTTCTTTTGTTTGGCGGCTTGGTTTATTTTTCTAGTTAAGGTTTTTTTTAAACCAATGACTTTACCTGACAAAAACGTTTTTAATAGTTTTATGTGTTGTTGATACTGTTTTTGTGTAACTTGACCGTTGCAAGCGCCTGGGCAAGATCTTAGATGGAAGTAAAAACATGGAGTTTGGCTAGAATTAAAAGGTTTTTGACAATAACCAAATGTGTTTCTTAATGATTTTAGTATTTTAAAGACCTGTTTTTTATTTAAAAATGGACCAAAGATTTGTTGATGAGGATGAAGAAAATTTGATTGGATTAAGTTTTGGCCACGTATTATTAGTATTCTTTGATGTGGTGGATTGGTAATAACAATGTAAGGGGCGGATTTGTTATCCTTTTGGATAATATTAAATTTTGGTGTGTAATTTTTTATTAGCTCAGCCTCTAGAAGAATGGCAATTGTGTCGTTGGCTGTAGTTATAAAGTTTATTTTTTTAGTTTGAGAGATAAAGGGGGCTTGTTTTAGGTGCTGTTTGACACGGATTTTGATGTTTATAGATTTGCCAATGTAAAGAGGAGTTTTGTTTTTGTCTTCGAAAATGTAGACGCCGGGTAGTTTGGGAAGGTGGCTGGTTTTTAGAGACATTTTTTTAATTCTTGGGCGGTGGGGGTGGTAAATTTGTTGGCAAGTTCTCTGGGTGTTCCTTCTGCTATTACTTCTCCACCTTTTTCACCACCTTTTGGTCCCAGGTCAATTATATGGTCGGCGTTTTTAATAACGTCTAGGTTGTGTTCTATTATAACAACGGTGTTGTCTTGATTGACCAAGGTTTTTAAGGTTTTAAGTAACTTGTTTAAATCATGAAAGTGCAGGCCTGTGGTTGGTTCGTCTAAAATATAGATGGTGTGACCGGTGTTGGTTTTGGCTAACTCTGCAGACAACTTGACTCTTTGGGCTTCGCCACCAGAAAGAGTGGGTGCTGGCTGGCCAAGTTTGATGTAACCCAAGCCTACTTCTTGTAATGTTTTTAGTTTCCTTTCGATGATGGGAATAGGTTTGAAGAAGTCGTAAGCCTGATCTATAGTCATGTCTAGGACTTCTGCTATGTTTTTACCTTTGTATTCTACCTCTAGGGTTGGTTGGTTGTATCGGCTGCCGTTACAAGTTTCGCAGGTAATGTATAGATCACCCATGAATTGCATTTCTATTTTAATTTGGCCGTCTCCCCGGCAGGTTTCGCACCGGCCACCTTTTACGTTGAAACTAAATCTGCCAGAATTGTAGCCCCTGAAATTTGCTTCTTTGGTGTTTGAGAAAGCGTGTCTTATGTAGTCGAAAATTTTGGTGTAGGTGGCGGGATTGCTTCTGGGAGTTCTGCCAATTGGGTTTTGGGTAATCAAACTAACCCTTTTTACATTGTCTGGAATATCAATACTTTGAAACGGTATGTCTTTTTGACGGTGACGGTTGTTTAGTTTTCTAGAGAGAGCCTCGTTTAGTGTGTCTACCACTAGTGAAGATTTACCCGAGCCTGAAACTCCGGTGACGGCAATTAGCTTGTTTAGGGGAAAGTTTACGTCTATGTTTTTTAGATTATGTTGAGTACAACCCTGAAGCTTAATTTTGGTGCTGGTTACTTGGTGATCCGAAAGTATTTGATAGTTTGTGGTTTTTGGTACAGATATGGTTCTTTTGCCAGAAAGGTATTGGCCGGTAATGCAGTGATGATTTTTTATTTCATCTAGACTACCTTGGAAGGTAATTTGGCCACCGTGTTCGCCTGCTTGGGGACCGAACTCTACAATATGGTCGGCTGACTCTATGGTCTTTCTGTCGTGTTCTACTACTATAAGCGTATTTCCAATGGAAGAAAGGTTTTTTAGGGTACCAATGAGCTTTTGGTTGTCTTGTTGGTGTAGACCTATGGTGGGTTCGTCTAGAATGTAGAGAATGCCGGTTAGGCGACTGCCAATTTGACTAGCCAACCTGATTCTTTGTAACTCACCACCCGAAAGACTGCCTGATTCTCTTGATAGGCTTAGGTAGTCTAGACCGACGGAAGACAAAAACTTAAGTCGATTTTTTATTTCTTTAAGTATGGGTTTACTGATGGCCTTTTCATTTTTGCTTAAGATCTGGGTGATTTGTTTTATGTTGACTAGCAGTTGGTCTATGGGGAGAGCAGAGATTTGGGCAATGGAAAGGTCGTTTATAGTTACAGACAGGGATTCTTTTTTTAACCTGTTTCCTTGGCAGTCGGGGCATTCCTTTTTTATCATAAAGGGTTCAAGGCTAGATCTTACGTGTTCGGAGCTGGTTTTTTGATAGCGGGTTTCAAAAATTTTGGTTAAGCCTTTGAAGGTAGAGTTGCCTTGGAATAGTACCTGTGTTTCTTCTGGGGTAAGTTTTTTTAAGGGGGTGTTGGCATCAAAACCAACTGTTTCCATGGCTTGAATGATTAGTTTGGCCAACCAACCTCTGTGTTCAAACTGACTGGCCAAGGGAATTATGGCACCTTCATAAAGAGTAAGTTCTGGGGCAATAACTGATTGTTCATTTAAGGCTAGCTTGGTGCCTAGGCCGGTGCAGCTGGGGCAAGCACCGTCTGGAGAGTTAAATGAAAACTGCCTGGGCTGAAGTTCAGCCAAAGAGATATTGCACTTGGGGCAGGATAGATTTTGGGAGAATAAATGGTCCTCTGTTTGGGTAGGATTTTCTGGAAAGGAGAAGGATGGGTCGGAAACAATGGTGATGATTACTTCACCAGATGATATATCTAGGGCTGTTTCGATTGACTCTGTTAACCTTTGTTTTTCGTACTCTGTTTTGGATTGAACCGAGCCGATGACGAGCTTATCTAAGATTGCCTCTATGTTGTGGCGGTTGTTTTTGAAGAGTGTTTGGGTGGTGTTGGTGGGTAAAAATTGCCCGTCTATTCTGCATTCTAGGATACCCTTTTTGTGTAGGTTGTTGAGTAGCTCTTTGAACTCACCCTTTTTGTTTTTTATAATGGGAGACAGAATCATTATCCGGGTACCTTTTTTCTTGGAGTATTCTGGGTGGCTGACGCATAAATCTACGGTTGAGGTTAATATTTGAGTAATGTCTTGAGGTTTTACTAACAATCCACACTGAGGACAATGTGGATGGCCGATGCGGGCGTATAAAAGTCTTAGATAGTCGTATATTTCTGTGACTGTGCCTACGGTGGATCTGGGGTTTTGGCTACCCTGTTTTTGATCTATCATAATGGCGGGTGAGAGACCCTCTATTTGGTCTATGTCTGGTTTGTCCATAACGCCTAAAAACTGCCTGGCGTAAGAGGATAGGGACTCTACGTATCTTCTTTGGCCTTCGGCGTAAATGGTGTCGTGAGCCATGCTAGATTTACCGGAGCCAGAAAGGCCGGTGAATACGACTAATTTATTTTTTGGCAAAGTAAGGTTAACGTTTTTAAGGTTGTGTTCGCGGGCGCCTTTTATGATCAAATGGGTTAATGGTGAGGCCTTTTTCATAACAGATTAGTATAGCAGAAAAATACCCGAAGTTGTGACCTTTATCACCCAAGGGTTTTTAGATGGTCGCGGAGCTTGGCGGCTTTTTCAAAGTCCCAGTTTTTGGCGGCAAGATTCATGAGAGTTTTTAGTTTTACTGCTAGTTTTTTCTTATCCTTTGGAGTTAAACTGCTGGCGTCTGGAAAGCTGGAAGTATGCGAAACTTCCACTGGCTGTTTTTCTAGTAATCTGTCTCTAATTGGTTTTGATATAGATTTTGGGATGATGTTGTTTTGCAGGTTAAACTCTGTTTGAAGTTTTCGGCGGGCCTTGGTTGTGTCCATGGCTTGTTGCATGGACGGAGAGATTTTATCGGCAAAAAGAATTACTTGGCCGTTTGCGTGTCTGGCGGCACGACCCATGATTTGAATAAGGGAAGTGGAGGTTCTTAAAAAACCTTCTTTGTCTGCGTCTAGAATAGCGATTAAGGAAACCTCTGGCAGATCTAGGCCTTCTCTTAGCAAATTTATGCCTATTAGGCAATCGAAGTCTCCCTTTCTAAGGTTGTCTAGAATATCTCCCCTGTCTAAGGTTTTAATGTCTGAGTGTAGGTACTCTGCTTTAATATTATTTTTCTGTTTGGTTAGGTGCTCGGCCAGTTCCTCGGCCATTTTTTTGGTTATGGTTAAGACCAAAACTCGTTCTCCTCTGGTCTTACGTTTTAAAATTTCTTTGGTTAAATTAACAATTTGGTTTTTGGTAGGCAAAACAATAATTTTAGGGTCTAAAAGCCCGGTAGGCCTAATGACTTGCTTGGCCACGGTGTTTGACAAGCTTATTTCGTAGTCTGTTGGGGTGGCGGAGGTATAAAGGCTTAAAGGAATTTTTCTTTGAAATTCTGTAAAGGTTAGTGGTCGGTTGTCTAGGGCGGCTGGGAGCCTAAAGCCAAAGTTAATAAGGTTGGCTTTTCTAGACTGGTCCCCTTTAAACATTCCTCTGATTTGAGGTAAGCTAATGTGGGACTCGTCTATTACGGTGAGGAAGTTTTTGGCTTTGAATTTTTTAACGTTGTAGTGGAAGTAGTCAAGCAAAGTAAATGGTGGTGAACCGGTTGCTCTGCCGTCGAAGTATCTAGAGTAGTTTTCTATGCCGTTTACGTAACCTAATTCTTGAATCATTTGCAGGTCGTACTCTACTTTTTGTTCAATACGGTGAGCCTCTAAGGGCATATTATTTTTTTTGAAATATTTAATTTGATTTCTTAAGTCTTGACGGATTTGCTTAAAGGTTTTTTTCTGGTCTTCTTGATTAGCCAGGTAGTGTTTGGCTGGATAAATGGTGATTATTTTCTCTTGTTGTACGGGGGTAAAGTTTAAGGGGTCTAGGGCCTGAATTGATTTAATTATTTTTTCGTTTAGCTGAATTGAGTAAACTACGTCTAATTGAGATGGGTATATTTCTAAATGATTGCCAGTAAGTCTAAAGGTGCCGCGAGTAAGAGTGGTGGTGGTTCTTTGATATTGTAAAGAGACGAGATGGGATGCAAGGGTGTGACGGTTGATTACTTGGCCTGGAGTTAAATACAATAGCTGACCCTCTTGGCTGTCTGGTGAGCCTAGACCATAGATACAAGAGACGCTGGCAACTACGATGGTGTCTGGGCGGGTTAATAGATTTGATGTGGAAGTTAGCCTTAGTTTGTCGATTTCTGGATTTATAGATGTTTCCTTTTCTATATAGGTGTCGCTTTGGGGAATGTAGGCTTCTGGTTGGTAGTAGTCGTAGTAGCTAACGAAGTAGGAAACGGCATTTTTGGGGAAGAAGTCTCTGAACTCTTGGTAAAGTTGACCAGCTAGGGTTTTATTGTGGGAGATGATTAGAGTTGGAAGTTGGAGTTTTTCAATGATTTTAGCCACGGTAAAGGTTTTGCCACTGCCAGTAACACCCAAAAGTGTTTGGTGTTTATTGTTTTTACTTATGGAATTAACTAGTTTGTTTATGGCCTGGGGCTGGTCCCCCGCCGGTTGAAAACTGGTCTTGAGCTTGAATTGCATATTATAGGATTGTGCCGAGGAGAAGATTTGAACTTCCACGTTCTTGCGAACACTACCACCTCAAGGTAGCCTGTCTACCAATTTCAGCACCTCGGCAGGTGCAAAAGGTATTTTAACACGATTATAAATAGTGACAAGGACCGTCCCTGTCAGGTATAGTGGATATATGCCTGCTAAGAATAGGTTGAAAGAATACGTTGAGGGTGGAGTTTATCATGTTTATAATAGAGGAGTTTTGAAGCAAGATATTTTTCTTGATGATCATGATTATTGTGCATTTTTATCACTGCTTAAGTATTACCTATCTCCTGTTTTACCCACTTCCCATAATAGGGAGCACCCTTTTCAGAAGTCTGGATATGTAAAATTGATTAGACCTAGACCCTTGGCGAATATAAATAAGGAGGTAGAATTGTTGTGTTATTGTTTGATGCCTAATCATTTTCATTTACTTTTAAGGCAAATAACTGTTGACGGTATGCAAAAGTTAATGAGAAGAATATCTACGACTTATGCAATGGGTTTTAATAAACGGTATAAGAAAAGTGGATATGTGTTTCAAGGTAGATATAAAGCGGCGTTGATAGATATGGATGAGTATTTGTTGCACGTTTCTCGATATATTCATTTGAACCCGGTTAAGTTAGAGCTGACAAGGACCGTCCCTGTCAGTGAGTATCCATATTCGAGTTATGCTTATTATTTGAGAAAGAAATCTGCACGGTGGCTTAAACCAGAGTTAATTCTAGATCATTTTAAACACCAATCGTACCGCTCTTTTATTGATGACTACCAGGGAATTTCTGAGAATATTTTAGGAGGTCTTGTTTTAGACGATGATGAGTAGATGACAAGGACCGTCCCTGTCAGTGGTGGACAAGAAAGGGATCGAACCTTCACGAGCGTAAGCTCACAGCGTTCTGAACACTGCGCGTCTACCAATTTCGCCACTTGTCCGTTTTAGTTTAGCCAGTAGGTGTCTATTATATCTGATATCTTTTGGTTTCTTGACAGGTTAACGTGTTGGGGTTGAAAAAGAACTATGGCGGGTAGTTCTTCTGCAAAGACTCTTTGAAATTCGTGATAAATGGTCTTTCTGGCGTTTGGATCTAGAGTTGTTCTGCCGTCTTCTAGAAGCTTGTCTAGTTTTTCACTGGTTGATTTACCAACATTCCCTGCCTGAGTTGAGTGCCAGAAAGGATATTGATCTGGATCTAGCGGAATGTCGAAGGTGGTTAGAAAAAGTTGGAAGTTCTCTGGAATACTACTAACAACCCTAACGTTAACTTTAAGATTGGGTATGTTTATAGAGTCTTTAATTTCTTCTGCTGTGGCAAGAAGTTCCGGGGTGGTAGAAAGTTCTAGTTCTATGTCTGTGCTGATTAGCTCCCTGGCCCTTTTTGGGTCGGGTAGGTATTCCTTGACTAATGGGTTATAAACCCAAGAGTCTGGATTGATGGTGGTGAGTGCCTTTTGAGTATTGGAGTAATCCAGCCCCAAACTGTAGGCCACTCCTTGTCTAGCGGGTTTGCTGTTAAGAGTGGAGTCTTGATGGTTTAGAATTAATAAAATAAGGCTTTGTGTATCAAGAAACTGGTTTAAAATGCCAAATTCGGACAGATCTTGGTCTTGATTTATAAATGGTAGGTCTACAAGGGCGTCTATCTGACCAAGTTTGTAAGCCGTAAGGGCCTGGGATGAGGTTGGATAGATATTAACAAAGGTTTTGTATTCACCGTTATCTATGATGATTTGTGTAAGTGTGCCGGAAGATTTTTGCCTGAGCTTTATTTTAAATGGGCTGGGTAGTAAGCCGTCTTGGTTGGTAATGGGAAAACTTAAAATTGATGGAAAGGGAGCAAACTTGGCAGGGAGAGTAAATTTAATAGTCTCTGGGTTTGGGGTCTCGATACTAACTTTGGGAATAGAGATGTTTATGTCTTGTGATTTAATAGGTGTGCCGTCTGACCAGGTACTGCCTGGTTTTATTTTGTAGGTATAGATTTTTTCTGAATCGTCTATTTCTTGGTTTCC
>JAHITH010000060.1 GCA_018817845.1 Patescibacteria group bacterium | reverse complement strand
GTTTTAGACCGGCGTTTATTCTTTGTATCCAGAGCTTTCTCATTTGACCTTTTCTTTTCTTTCTGCCTTGGAATGAGTACTGGCCGGCGTGAAGAACGGCTTCGTTGGCTACCTTGAAAAGGCGGCTTTTGGTCATTCTGTACCCCTTGGCAAGTTTTAAGATTTTTTTGTGGGTTCTTCTTCTGGTGATTCCTGTTTTTGTTCTTGGCATAATTAGTTGTGTAGCATGGCTTTGATTTTTTTGGCCATGACCCCGGTAACTTCTACATATTTTCTATACCTTCTTAGTTGACTGCTTGATTTTTTACGCCTTAGATGCCTCATGTTTGGGGTGCGTCGCATGACTTTGCCGGTAGAGGTTATTTTGAAACGCTTGGCGACGATTTTTCTGGTTTTGTGTTTAATTTTAGACATTATTTTTTTGGTTTAACTTGAGCAATTAACAATTTCCCAAGAAGCTTGGGTGGTTGATCTACCTCGGCTACGTCTTCTAGTTTTAAGAGCGCGTACTGCATAACGCGATCACCAAAATCTTTCTTGGTAATTTGTCTGCCGGTGAATTTTACCACTAACTTGACCCGATCACCACCCTTTAGGAATTTAGTTGCTTTTTTTATTTTGGTGTTTAGGTCGTTTTCGGCCATGAAGGGTGAAAATCTGACCTCTTTGGTGTCTTGGGCGGACTTACCCTGACCTGTTTTATGTTTTTTAGACTCTATGTACTTGAATTTATTGAAAGCGATGATTTTGACTATTGGAGGCTTGGCTTTGTCTGAGATTTCTACTAAGTCTAGACCTTGTTCTTTGGCTAAGGAAAAAGCTTCTTGTGAAGACATGATACCAATTTGCTTATTGGTTTCATCGATAACCCTGACTTGTGGGTGTGTTATGTATTGGTTGGTGCGGTGATATTTTCTCAAGTCTTAAGGTTAAAAGATTAATTTGTCTGTTATGTCTTGAAGTATTTTAGCAGAAAACAAGGCTAATGTCATCTGGCCTAGATCCTTTTGACCTCTTTGACGGATGGAGACGAGGCCTTGGTCGATTTCTTTTTGACCCAAAATGAGCATGTAGGGGGTTTTTTGAGTTTCGGCATTTCTTATTTTTTTACCCAATGACTCGTTTGAGGTGTCTAGTTCTACCCTGATTCCCTGATCGGTTAATTTTTTATATATTTTTTCTGCTTGGGTTATGAATTTTTCTGAGATGGGTAGAATAGCTACTTGAACCGGAGAAAGCCAAATGGGGAAGGCGCCGGCAAAGTGTTCGACCAGAAGTCCAATAAACCGTTCCAAAGAACCGTAGATGGTTCTGTGAATCATGATTGGTCTTTTTTTTAGGCCATCTTTATTTGTGTAGGTTAGGTCAAAATTGTTTGGTTGAGCAAAGTCTAATTGAATGGTTCCGCATTGGAAAGTTCTATCTAAACAATCTTTAAGATGAAAGTCTAGCTTTGGGCCATAAAAGGCTCCATCACCTTCATTGATACTATGTTTAATGTTGTTTTCTTTAAGAACTTCTTTCATGGTGTCTTCTGCTTTTTTCCAGATAGCGGCAGAACCAATAGATTTTTTGGGTCGAGTGGATAGTTCGATGTGGTCTAGGGGTAAACCGCAAGTTTGGTAGATTTTTTTACAAAGAGAAATGGCTGATTTGAGTTCGTTTTTAACTTGATTGGGGGTGCAGTATATGTGGGCATCGTCTTGGGTAAATTCTCTAACTCTCATTAAGCCATGTATTTCACCTGAGCTTTCATAACGATGAACCACACCGAGCTCCCCCATTCTTATGGGAAGTTCACGATATGAGTGAGAGTTGCTGGCGTAAATTAGCATGCCACCGTCGCAGTTCATGGGTTTGATGGCGTATTCTGGTTTTTTGGAGTCGACGGTTTGGGCTAGATACATTTTGTCTATAAAGTTTTCCATGTGGCCACTTTTTTTCCAAATAGGAATGGTGAGTAAAGTTGGAGTTTTGATTTCAACGTAACCTTTTTGAGTGTGAATTTTTCTCCAGTATTTTATTAGTTCTTGATAAAGTGTATGGCCTTTGGGATGCCAGAAAACAAAACCAGGGCCTTCTTTGTGAAAAGAAAACAAATCTAGTTCTTTGCCTAGTTTTCTGTGGTCGCGTTTTTTGGCTTCTTCTAGATTATGGATGTATGTCGTCAGTTCTTTTTGGTTTTCAAAGGCGGTGCCGTAGATGCGGGTGAGCATTTTGTTTTTTTCACTTCCGCGCCAGTAGGCGCCAGCCACGGACAAGAGTTTGAAAGCCTTGATTTCCCCAGTTGATTTAACGTGGGGGCCGGAACACAGATCTACAAAAGTGCCGGTGTAATAAACGGTTAGAGGGTTTCCCCTACCTTCTGCCTCATTAATCCATTCTAATTTATATGGATTTTGCTTAAATATTTTTTTGGCCTGTTGAGGAGTTATTTTTTTCTTGGTTAGGGGAATGTTTTGATCAATGATGGTTTGCATTTTCTTTTCGATAGCCTCGAAGTCCAACTCGGATATTTTGAAGTTGTTGGTGGTATCGAAATCAAAATAGAAACCATGGTCTGTAGCAGGCCCCATGGCTTTTATTATTTTTCCTGGAAACAACTCATCCATGGCTTGCATGAGCACGTGTTCGGCAGTATGGCGGAGAGATTTAAGTTTGTTATCTTTCATTTTATTTAACGGTTTGGAGATAATTGAGGGCGTTTTT
>JAHITH010000059.1 GCA_018817845.1 Patescibacteria group bacterium | reverse complement strand
CCAAAAAAACCTTAAACCTAACCTCTGCCAGTCAGTACACCACCGACTACGGAACCCAAAACACCCTGCCCTCTTCATTTATTACCGAAATTCCCAGCAAGTTAACAAAAAAAATTAAACCCAAAAATGCCCCAATCAAAACTATAAAAAAACTCCTTACACCTCCAATTACCAACCCCTCCACCGTCAAGGAAAAAGAGTACTTAATGAGTTTGGTTAAGGATATTAAACTTTCGGTTACTGCCCTAACCACATTTTTAGACTGCGCCTATAAATTTAAGCTCAACAACTTATACCGTCTACCAAAAGCCAAAGAAGCCTATCTTGTTTTTGGTACCGCTGTTCATTCAGCTCTAGAAAAGTATTTCCAAAAACCAAGCCTTAAACTTTTATTGGATCAATTTAAGAAAGCTCTTACTAGGGAGATCTTAACATCAGAAGACTTCTCCATACGTCTAAAACACGGCACAAAAGTTCTTACTGCTTATCATAAATTACACAGCACCAATCTAAAACCCGCTTACGCATTAGAAAAATACTTTGGTTACTCCGCTTCATCCAATTGCCGTTTAGGAGATATTTCATTAGTAGGTAAGATTGATAAAATCGATATTCTAGACAAAGATAAAAAACTAGCCAAGGTAATAGACTTCAAAACCGGCAAACCCAAAACAAAAGGTGAAATAGAAGGCACTACCAAGAGCTCCACCGGTTATCTAAAACGCCAACTTGTTTTCTACGCCTTGCTGGCCAAGCTAGACAAATACTTTCCCCTGAAAATCACCCAATTCGAACTAGATTTTGTAGAAAGTCCATTTTTAAAAAACAAATCAGGTCAAATGACCTTTACCGTTTCAGAAAAAGAAATTGAAGACTTAAAAATAGTCATCAAACAAACAATGAAAAAAATCCGTTCTTTAAAATTCCCCCGTGCCAAAGACACCTCTGTCTGCCACCGCTGCGAATTCCGCGATCACTGCCACCCCCAAGGAATACCTAAAACCATTTTGTAAACGAGCCAGGGTAGGTGACCACTTTACCCCCAAATTTTTTCTTAAACCGGCTAAAGCCTGCCCATTTTTTTTGCGGCCATCTTTCATCCAATATTCCTTCAAAATCAAACCACTTGAGACCCTTCTTTTTACACTCTAGTATTACCTGCCACACCAGGTGATAATGAGCTCCAATTCGTCTACCTTCTTTACTTGTCCAAGTCTGAAAATAATTAGCCGTGTCTTTAGACTCCAACAACAAAATTCCAGACAAAAATTCCCCCTCGCTTTCACTTACCCACAAGCTAGCCTTTTTACCAAAAGCATCAAGCAACTTGTTAAACCTTTTCTCACCCATTAACCAAGTCTTACTCGACCCCTTCCACGCCTCATAAAACCAGATTCTGGATGCGTTTCGCAGACTCAACTTACCAGAATGACGTTTCTTGTCATTCTGCTCCTCTTCGTCATTCCCGCGCAGGCGGGAATCTATATAATTATTCTTTTTTAACGTCTGTTTTGTAGTTTTTGATAAATCACTCCATAACTGCTTCTCATTATTAGCTAAATCAACAATTATGCTCTTAGTCGGCAAATACGGATGTCTGTTTATCCTCCCTTGACTTTTTTCCCCAAATGGTTCGATTACCGTATACACAACCTTATACTTCCTCTTCACCCTCTTTAAATCACTAAGGTCTAATTTTCCAGAAAACCTTTGAATCTTCATCATGCTAAACGGCGTTAAAGGAACCTTTTTTATAAACACACTAATATCACCAACCTTATCTACTACCCACCCACAACTTTCTAGATATCTTCCCCATTCCTTAGTCTGCCTTATGTCTTCCATTTTAATATCATCCACCTTATGCTTTCGCCCAATCTATAAATCCAATACAAAATTGGATTCACTATTAAGTCCCAACTACCCACAAACTCTACCAACTCTCCTCCATACCCCTCTTTAAACTTATGAAACCCGTACCATGGATCATTTTTCTTAGGGTTTTCCCCTAGACTTCCCCACATATCAAACAACTTACAACCTTTTTTCTTACCAAACTTAATTACCTCCCAAGCCAGTAAGTTACTGGCCATTAGCTCCCTATGCTCTCTACTAGAAGCACCATAGGGATAATAAAGCACACCATTCAAGATAAATACTATCCAAGTGGCTAAAATCTCTTCCTTATACACCGCCTTAAACAAATGCGCCTGTCCAGCTTTTTTCATCTCTTGCCACATTTTCAAGTGATACGCCTTATCATGAGCATAAAATGCCTGCCTGTTAGTCGTTTCCTCCATTAGTTTCCAGTAATCCTCAAAGCCTTTATCACTCGAGTCTTCCACCACCCTAACCCCTTTCTTTTCTGCCAACCTAACGTTATATCTTGTTTTTGACTTCATCTCCGCAAGTAACTCTGACTCTGTTTTGGTTAGGTCTAACCAAAAACTAAACTTGGTAAACAACGATCTTCCCTTAACTAGCCCCAAGCTTTTCATACTTACACCTGAATCAGCTCTTACATTTGGCTCAAACTTCACCATGATTGCCTTTTGCCTTACCGCTTCATTTTTTATGATTTCCAAGTCTTTTTTACTTGGCATTTTTGACTTAGGGCAGTAACCAATCGTCCACGGCAATTTAGGAATTTTATGAAAGGTAATCTGAAAACCTTCGTCAAATCTAACCACCTTAACCCTACTAGATTTTCTAAATTCACCCCAAGTCCAACTCTGCAATGGGTGAGTGGCCTTTTTATCAAAATCTCGAATCATGACCTTTATTTTACCAGCTATGCGTTGCGATTCCATTGCGAACTTGGTAGAATAATCTAAGTTATTAATTACTAAAGACAACAGTGTTCAAAAATATAATTTCTCCAGTTCAGGCCTGGTTACTTTCTCGTGGGCAATGTGTAGGCTGTGGGACCTCATTAAAAAATGGACAAGTAGCTAAGGCCAAGATAAAGGGTCATAGCAAGGTCACTTGTAAGTGCGGACGTATCTTTATGTACAACCTTAAGTCCAAAACTTACAGAAGAGCACTTTTTGAAGAAGTCTAGTGGCCCGTCTTCTAATCATCATTACTTGTCTGGTCAGCATAATTTTATACTCCTTCTATCTTGCTTCCCCAGCGAATTCAAAATCTAGTCAAAAAGTCGAATTCGTCATCCAACAAGGTCAAAACTTAGATCAAATAACCAACAATCTAAAAAAACAAAACCTTGTCCGATCAGTTCCAGCCACCAAACTACTTATTCTTGCCAAGGGAATAAGTAAAGATATTCAAGCCGGTTACTTTTATCTTTCTCCTTCAAGCGATCTTGGTGAGATCGTCTCAAGTCTAACAGAAGCTGGTAGCAAGCAAGTCTGGATCACCATACCAGAAGGTCTCCGTCGTGAAGAAATTGCCTTAATAATAGAAGGCTCATTTCCCAACATTAGCGCCCAAGACTTTGTCTTAGCCACCAAAGGACTAGAGGGACACTTGTTCCCAGAAACTTATGCCCTGAATCCAGGTAGTTCAACCGAAACCGTGGTCAAAAAGCTTACCGATCAATTTGATAAAGTTATTGAAGATCTTGCTATTCCAGTTACCGACCTAAACTCTACTTTAACTCTTGCCTCGCTCTTAGAAAGGGAGGCACGTAATTTCAACGAGATGCTAGAAATTGCCGGTATCTTAAAGAAGCGTTTAAAAGCAGGCTGGCCTCTTCAAATAGACGCCACCGTTCAGTTTGCCTTAGCAAGTCAGACTTGTTCTCAAACAGACTGTGACTACTGGAAAAAGAGTCTTACAAAAGACGATATTCAGACCCCGTCTCCCTACAACACATATAAATATCTTGGCTTGCCCCCAGATCCAATAGCCAATCCAGGCCTTGAAGCAATTAAGGCATCATTTCAAGCTATCTCCTCTGACTACTGGTTTTACCTTCACGATTCAAATGGTCAGATTCGTTACGCCAAGACAATCGAAGAACATAATCAAAACATCTGCACTTACTTGAAAAAAGACTGCTATTGACAAGCCTAAATAATAGTGTTAATATACCCAACATAGTCAGTAATCTGGTCGAGTCTGTTATGGCCAGGTTTTTTCTGTCTGTTTAATTAAAACTAAAGGTTAGGTAAACTGAAACTTTCAATGTTTAGAAAAAAACGAGAAAACTGGGGTAATGAAACTCACAAATTACCCATCCTTGACTTAGTCAAGATTCAACTAGACTCATATTCAGACTTCCTTAATAATCAAATCGGCGCTTCACTTCTCAGGGTTAATCCTATTAAAGATTTCAGTGGTAAAGCTTTTCAGTTCGAATTTTTAAGTCATAAAATCGATAACCCCCAGATCACTCCCAAAGAAGCCCTAGAAAAAGGAATTACTTTTGACGCCCCTTTATGGGCCATGGCCAAACTTACCAATCTTAAAACCAACCAAGTTCAAGAAAAAAAGGTTTTCTTGGGAGACATTCCCCTAATGACGTCTATTGGCACATTTGTCATCAATGGTGTAGAAAGAGTTGTCATTAATCAGTTGGTAAGAAGCCCAGGGGTGTATTTTACTCGGGAGCTAGACCCTCAATCAGGTCGCCATCTTTACAAGGCTGAAATTAGACCTATTCATGGATCTTGGATAGAAATCATGGTAAGTAAAAATGATCACTTATCAGTCCGTATTGATCGTCGCAGAAAAATCTCGGTTACCACTTTGCTAAGAGCTATTGGCTTCTCAACCAACGAAGAAATTGAAAGCTTATTCAATGACGTCGATACAGATGAGGAACATCCATATATAGCCACCACCTTACTTAAAGACTCAAGTTCAAACACAGATGAAGCGCTACTTGAATTCTACGAAAAAATTCGCCCTGGAGAACCCGCCATAATTGAAAACGCCAAGAACCTGCTGAAACAAATGTTTTTTGATAGTCGTCGCTATAATTTAGGAGAAGTTGGCAGATACAAAATAAACAAGAAGCTAACTGGCCTTTATTCTTCTCAGCAAACCACCACCACTCTAACCAAAGACGACTTAGTTGCCACAATTAAGTATTTAATAGCTCTTCAAAACGGAAAAGGGAAAACCGACGATATTGACCATCTAGCTAATCGTAGGCTACGCCAAGTAGGAGAGTTAGTTAACCAAACAGCTTTAAGAAGAGGATTGCTAAGTTTAGAGCGATCCATTCGCGAAAAAATGAGTCTTGCTAAACCAGAAGAGCTACACACGCCTGCCAGTTTTGTCAATCCGCGTCCAGTGGTTGCTGCCATAGCAGAATTTTTCCGTCGCAATCGATTAAGTGCCATACTTGACCAAATTAACCCCTTGTCTGAAATAGATACAATTCGTAGAGTTACTGTTATGGGACCTGGTGGTGTAACTAAAGAAAGAGCTAGTTTCTCTATGAGAGATATTCATAACAGTCAATATTCCAAAATAGGCCCCATTAGATCTCCAGAAGGTCCCAATATTGGACTGGTTACCTATCTAGCTCTTTTCACCAACGTGAATAAATATGGTTTCCTCCAGGCTCCTTACTTAAAAGTAGAACAGGTCAGTAAGGACAACAAACAGCTAATGAAAATTGGTAAAGAGATCACGTATCTAACCGCAGATGATGAAGAAGACTACTATATTACTCATGCCGGGGTTGGTCAACAAAACGGTTACATCACTGACAAATGGATTGCCTGTCGCTATCAGGGCGAATTTATCGAGGCCGATGTCAACAGGGTTCAATACATTGATGTGGTGCCTCGTCAGGTAGTTAGTACTTCCGCCTCGCTCATTCCTTTTGTGCATCACGATGACGGCATTAGAGCCCTAATGGGCAGCCACATGCAAACACAGGCTGTTCCACTTTTAAAACCAGAATCTCCCGTAGTTGGAACGGGTATGGAAGGAGCAATTGCCAGTTCCATGGGTTGGGTGGTCAAAGCCCGTCACGCTGGAACAGTAGTTTCTTCCGATGCCCAACATGTTAGCATAAAAATCTCGGAAAAAGATGCCACTGAAGCCAATAAAAACAAATTGCAAACAGACTACGGTTATATTCAGATAAAAAACAATATAGAGACATATCAAATTAGAAAATTTTACAGAACCTCTCAAAATACTAGTTATTCTCAAAACCCACTAGTGATCGTTGGTGACAGAGTTGAGCTAGACGATCTTATAATCAACGGACCCGCTTCAGATGGTGGAGAGCTGGCCTTAGGTCAAAACTTGCTAATAGCTTATATGTCATTCGAGGGCTTAGGTTACGAAGACGCCATTGTTGTTTCAAGCAGGTTGCTTGAGAAAGACCTACTTTCCTCCATTCATATAAGTGAACATACCGCTGAGGTTATGGACACCAAGCTGGGTCCAGAGGAACTAACTAATGACATTCCCAACGTGTCTGAACAAGATCTTAGGTACTTAGGACTAGATGGAATTATTGTTCCTGGTTCAGTTGTAGGTCCAAGGGATATTTTGGTTGGCAAAATTGCTCCAAAAGGAGAAACCGAATTAACTGCAGAAGAAAGGTTGTTAAGAGCCATTTTTGGTGAAAAAGCTAGAGAAGTAAGAGACACTTCTCTCAGGCTTCCTCACGGAGATCAAGGAGTGATTGTTAACGTTCAAATTCTAGATAGAGATAGGGGAGATGAACTAAGTCCAGGAGTAATTCAGCAAGTAAAAGTTCAGGTAGCCCAACTAAGAAAAATTACCGTGGGTGACAAGCTGGCTGGCAGACACGGCAATAAAGGAGTTATCAGTAAAATTGTTCCTACGGCCGACATGCCCTATCTAGCCAGTGGACGTCCAATAGACATAATAATTTCACCATTGTCAGTTTTGGCTAGAATGAATTTAGGTCAGTTACTTGAGGCACAGTTAGGTATAGCCGCCGAAGCTCAAGACAAAAAGATCGCCGTACCTGTTTTTGAACAGATCTCAGAAGAAAAAATCAACAAACTTCAAACTGAAGCTGGTTTATCCGCTTCTGGTAAGACGCAACTTTACGACGGCAGGACTGGAGAAAAATTTCTTGAAGAAACTGCCATCGGTATAGCTTACATCCTAAAGTTAATCCACATGGTAGAGGACAAAACTCATGCCCGCTCTACAGGCCCCTACTCTCTGGTTACCCAACAACCCTTGGGTGGTAAGGCTCAAAGAGGTGGTCAAAGACTTGGAGAAATGGAAGTCTGGGCCCTAGAGGCTCATAAAGCCGCGCACATTCTTCAAGAAATGCTCACCATTAAGTCAGATGACGTAGTTGGTCGTTCCAAAGCCTTTGAAGCTATGGTTAAAGGTCTGCCTATTCCAGAGCCATCTCTTCCAGAGTCGTTCAAAGTCTTGGTAAAAGAGCTAAACGCACTCAGTCTATCTGTACTACCAATGGGTAAAATCGAAACGGTATCCAACAAAGAAACGGAAAAAGACTCAAGTGAAGAAAGTCAAGTACCAGAGCACGTATCTAGCAATGTAATTACTAATAAATAACTCATGAAAACCGCCACTACATTTTCCAGCTTAAAAATATGTCTAGCATCGCCAGATGAAATTCGTAGCTGGTCCCATGGTGAAGTCACCAAACCAGAAACTATTAACTACAGAACTCAAAAGCCAGAAAAAGATGGTCTATTTTGTGAAAGAATTTTTGGTCCTACCAAAGACTGGGAATGTTATTGCGGTAAGTATAAACGAGTCCGGTTCAGAGGTATAGTTTGTGATAAATGTGGCGTAGAAGTTACTCAAAGCAGGGTTCGTAGAGAAAGAATGGGCCACATAGAATTGGCCTCTCCAGTTTGCCACGTATGGTTTTTTAAGGGAGCACCATCAAAAATATCTCTTTTATTAGACATCCCCCCCAAAAGTCTTACTTCGATTATTTATTTCTCTAAATATTTAATACTTTCTGTTGACCAAGATAAACAAGAACAGGCCTTAAAAACTATAGAAATCGAGTTAAAAAATAAAACAGACGAAATCCGTCAAAAATTTAACAAGCAAATAGAAAAACTAAAAAAGCAAGCCCAAAAAGATCTAAGTAAACTTAAAAAAGACATTAAGGTAAAAGACGAACTAGTTTTAAAAATAGATGTCTTAAAAACAGAAACAAAACGTTTAATAGCTTCCCAAAGAGAACAAATGGTCGCAGAAATTACCATGGTTGAAGAGATATATAACCTATTAACCGCTCTAATAAAACAAATAAAATCAAACGGACTTCTGTCCGATTCAGAGTATGAAAAACTCTTAGACTACAACGTTGGCGACTGGCTAACGGTCGGTATGGGCGCAGAAGTCATTCTTGAAGCAATTAAAAAGGTCAACTTAGAATCATTAGTTGCGACCCTAAAAGAAGAGTTAAATAGTAGCTCAGAAGCCAAACGACTAAGAGCCATCAAGCGGCTTCAAGTAGCTCAAGGGCTTTTAGGTGCAGAGATTAACCCAGAATGGATGATACTCCGTGTGTTGCCAGTCATGCCTCCCGATTTAAGACCAATGGTTCAGTTGTCTGGCGGCAGGTTTGCAACCTCCGACTCCAATGATTTATATAGAAGAGTTATCAACAGAAATAATCGACTTAAGCATCTATTAGATCTAGGAGCCCCAAATATAATTGTTAGAAACGAAAAAAGAATGCTTCAGGAATCCGTTGACTCTTTAATCGACGCTTCTCAAGCAAAAACTAGCCGCAGAACCAGGGCTGGTAGAACTCTTAAGAGTCTATCCGATACCCTAAAGGGTAAGCAGGGTCGTTTTCGCCAAAACTTATTAGGAAAACGTGTAGACTACTCAGGTCGCTCGGTCATAGTTGTTGGCCCAGAACTAAAACTAAACCAATGCGGAATTCCTAAAGACATGGCCTTAGAGATGTTTAAACCATTTGTACTCCACGAAGTAATAAAACAAGATTTGGCTCCAAACATAAGAGCGGCTAAAGACATAATAGACAAACGTCAATCAGAAGTATTTGACATACTTGAAAAAGTCACCAAGAAACACCCCGTTCTCTTAAATCGTGCCCCCACACTACACAAACTCTCTATTCAAGCTTTCTGGCCCGTATTAGTAGAAGGTTCTGCCATAAGATTACACCCAGTAGTTTGCGCTGGTTTTAATGCAGATTTTGACGGAGACCAAATGGCCGTCCATGTACCCCTAACCAAAAAAGCCAGAAAAGAAGCCATTAAATACATGCTTCCAGAGAAAAATCTACTCAAGCCATCAGATGGGCATCCAGAGAGTATTCCAGACAAAAAAGAAATGGCCGTTGGTATCTATTACCTCACTTCGGTTAACCCTCAATTTACAAACCAACCAACCATTTTCTCATCCTCTAAAGAGGCCAAACAGGCCTACCAAACCAGTCAAATAAAACTTCGCCAGCTTATTAAGGTTCGTTTATCGTCAACATCCACAAAGATCACCGAAACTACCATAGGCAGAATTATGTTTAATGAAATCTTACCTTCAAATTGGGATTTTATTAACCACGGTTTAACCAGAAACAAAATTAGTACTTTATTTAAAAAAGCCATTGATCAAAGTGCCAACAAAGAAGTAGTCAAACTAATCGACTCTGTTAAAGATCTAGGTTTTGAAACAGGCATGATATCTGGTTTATCATTTGCCATAACAGACAACGAACTATATAAAGACAAAGACAAAGTTATCGAAGCAGCCAATCAAAAAGCCAAAGAAATAGAAAACAACTTTAAGCTAGGTCTTATTACCAACGACGAAAGAAAGAAACTGGTAATTCAAATGTGGATGAACACAACAGAAGATTTAACAGAAAAAACTTGGCAGTCATTCTCAAAAGATAATCCTGTTAGGTTAATCATAGACACAGGTATGGGTCGTATTACCAAAAACACCATCAAACAGCTATCTG
>JAHITH010000058.1 GCA_018817845.1 Patescibacteria group bacterium | reverse complement strand
ACTATCAATATTTATCGACGAAATCCAAAACTACCCAAAAATTACCAAAGTCATCAAATATCTTATCGATCACCACCGTGTTAAATTTTACCTAACTGGTTCCTCAAATTTCTATCTTAAAAACCTATTCCCAGAGTCGTTAGCCGGCCGCAAGTTCCTATACGAACTTCCTCCCTTAAATTTTCAGGAATATCTTTACTTTAAAAATGCTATTTCTCTTAAACAACTTCAAAACCACACTCTACAAAACGCCATAAAGAAAAACGATATCTTTACCCACAAAACACACATTGCAGACTACAACGACTTCCTTACTTACGGTGGTTTCCCAGAAGTAGTAACCACACAAGACAATGACACAAAAATAATGGTCTTAAAAAATATTTTTGCCTCATTTTTTGAAAAAGACATCAAACTATTATCAGACTACACAGACATCCGAGAGCTTCGAGATGTAATTTTACTCCTCGTTCCTCGAGTAGGATCAATGCTTGACGTAACTCGCCTATCAAGAGAACTTTCCGTCGATAGAGTAAAAATATATAAGTTCTTAGAATTTTTACAAGGAGCTTACTTTATTAAGCTCTTACCAAAATTCAGCAACAGCATTGATCGATCAGTAGCTGGAGGGAAAAAAGTATACTTTACCGATACGGGTCTCTTAAATATCATTGGTAAAATCAGCGAGGCAGCAATTTTTGAAAACGCAGTCGTTAATCAATTATCAAATCATGGCAAAATCAGTTTTTACAACAAACGTAACACAGCCGAAGTTGATGCAATTCTGGATAAACATACCGCTTTTGAAATAAAACTCACTGGCACACAACATGATCTATCTAAACTTTCTTTTTTATCCTCCAAACTCAAAATTCCTCAGTTTTTTATAGTCTCCAAAAAATTCCAAGACCTACCTGGGTTCCTCTCCCCCACCATTTTTTAATCCATAATCAAGTTGCATCACACCTACATCATAATTTTTCTTATCTACGTGTTACCAAATATCTAAACTAACTTCACCTCCCCACTCACACCACCCCAACTTACATCAACGATCGTTCACTTAATTTGGTAAACTCACCACCCTCTTCATTAATTTCTCCCACAAATAATTACACCTCAGGCTCATAATTTATGTAAATTTGCAATTCAATTGCAAATTTACATAAATTATGATAACATTGTCTTATGATAAAACGTCAAATTATCCCCCAAATTAATCGCCTTAAAAAAGGTTTCCCCGTTATTGCCGTCACCGGCCCAAGACAGTCCGGTAAAACCACCTTAATAAAAAACATCTTTCCAAAATATACTTACTTTAACCTAGAAAATCCTGAAACTTTAGGCATCATAGAAAATGACCCTGCCGGATTCATCAACGCCAACAACCAAAAAATAATTATCGACGAAATCCAAAGAGTTCCACAACTGCTTTCTTACATCCAGTCCACCGTCGACGAACAAAAAATCATGGGCAACTTCATTATTAGTGGCTCAGAGAACTTACTACTTTCCCAAAAAATAAACCAGTCACTAGCCGGTAGAGCCGCCTATGTTAATCTACTGCCACTTTCAAACCAAGAATTATCTCAAAGTAAACTACTAGCCAAAAATCTGCACCAGCAAATCTTCACTGGATTCTACCCCGCAATCTACGACAGAAAAATTGACCCCATTGACTACTACAATCAATACATTGCCACTTATGTAGAAAGAGACCTAAAGCAAATCAGCCAGATTAGTAACTTAAGTTCATTTAGAAACTTTTTAGGCCTGCTGGCAGGAAGAATCGGCCAACTAGTAAACCTGTCCTCCTTAGCCAACGACACAGGCGTAGCCGTTAATACCATTGAAAATTGGATTTCAATCTTAGAAGCCAGTTATTTAGTTTTCAGGTTACAACCTTATCATAAAAACTTTGGCAAACGCCACATTAAATCACCTAAAATCTACTTCAACGATGTTGGTTTAGCCTGCAGACTACTTGCCCTAACTAAACCATTAGATCTAAAAAATCATTTTTTAATAGGCGGACTATTTGAGAATCTAATAATTACTGAAGTAAAAAAACACATTCTTAATCACTCAAAATCCTCCAGTCTTTATTTTTTCAGAGACAGCAATAACAACGAAATTGACCTAATTATAGATTCAGGTACCATGCAAATACCTGTAGAAATCAAGTCTTCAGGTACCTTTTCTTCTCAATTTACCTCCAATCTCAAGCTTTGGCAAAAACTATCCAAAGAATCCTCAATCTCGGATCGGGACAAACAAAACAGCTTTATTGTTTACACTGGCAACCAATCACTTACTGCTAATAACTCACAACTTCTCAACTGGTCCAACCTAACCCCTCTCCTCCAGCTTATTACCTAAACAAATCTAATCTCTTCACTTCCTAAACACCCAACTGTATTTTAACTAGTTGATTTAACTCACCAATCAACTTATCTTTCACCCAAACTTTCTGTTCCACACTCAATAATTCCCCCATACCTTGTAACAAACTCTCCCCTCTTTCCTTATTAACCCTCTCTAGTACCTTCTTGTAAAGCTGTTTTTGTGTCAACCCAGTCCTTTCTTTTATCAAATCATAATTAATCTCCATCGATTCGGGTAAACTTAAAAAATACCAAACATCAAACACGTCTCTGCTAGCAAACTTTTTTCTATCCACCAAAGCCATTAACTTGTTAGCTATCATGTCCGCCAACACCATCACAGGCACGTTTACTCCATAAAACGGTTTATTTTCAAACCTACTTAAAGATTTTCTCTTTGATATCTCAATCTTAATCTGCCTATCTCCTTTTTTATAGCTCAATAACCAAAACAAAGTAAATCGTTTATCCGATTGATCTTTTATCACATAATCCTTCTCAAATATCTCATTTATCTTTTTTACCAACCCATCCCTTGTCTTTTTGTCAAGTTTCTCCAATAAATCAAAATCTAAATCCACTGAAAATCTAGGTAGATCATAAAACAAATAGGCCGCCGTCCCACCTTTAAAACCCAACACACTAGCTACCTCCGTGGCTTTATACAACTTCAATAATATATTTATCATCTCAAACTTATGCGTTTTTTGGTTCAACATAGCTCCTCATTTCTTTAATATACTTATTAATATTTTTATGCCTATAAACCTGCTCATTAAGCTCCTCCATCTTATCCCAATTAACCGATCTTAAATTATCAAAGTGTTCTTCCCCATCAAGATAAATCTTATCAAGAATAGCTCTTTCTAAACTAGCCACAGCCACCAATCCTTCACTTTTTATTCCCAAAGGATTCAACAACGCCTCATCTTTTATTTTTCTATAAACAAATTTTTGACCATCGACTATCCTTGTCTCACTCCTAAAACTTACCAAAAAAATGCTAGTATAGGGCTGAAACACTACTCCTTCATTTTGTAAAACAGTATACAAACTCACATAAGAAGGTGTCCTTAACTTATTTCCCAACTCATATCTTAAATAATCTTTATCCAAAGCATACAAACCCTTAGCAAGCCTTAATAAATCACCCGATTTTACATAATAACTCACCGCCGAAATCAAGTTTTTATCTGCTTTCACACCAACAATCCTGGCAATCTCCGCCAAACTAAAAACCGTCTGCTCACCCTTGTTAACCGCCAATTTCTTTATTATCATAACATCTACATTATAATTTATCTTATCTACATGTTACCAAAACCATTAATTCTTGTCAAGTATCTAAATTCATGAACCATATTTAATTCCTACCAACTTACATCAACGATCGTTCACTTAATTTGGTAAAATAAACCCATGCACCTCAGCCAGTTACTCCTATTAGCCTCAGAATTTTCAGAAGGTTTTTTTACAAACTACCGTCAAAGCTGGCGCTGGGTAATGAGTACCGACCCTGACAAAATGTTTCCTAAACGAAAATACCAATATGCCCACAACACCCTAGTTAAGAAGTCACTCATCAAAACAAATGATAATCTTTTTAAACTTACTCAAAAAGGTCAAGACGAAATTTACAAACTTTTTCCCCTACTCAAATGGAGAAAAAAATCTTGGGACAACGTCTGGCGAGTAGTCATGTATGATTTTCCCGAAACGCACAAGCGGCAACGCAATCTACTCCGAAGATTTTTGAAAAAAATAGGCTTTGCTCAGTGGCAACTTTCAGTCTGGATATCTCCCCACCCTGCCATACCCCTGCTAAACAAATTATTAACCAAAAACAATCTTCATCAATTCTGTAGTATTCATGAATCAAAAAGAGTAATTGGGGTTTCCGACAAAAAATTTGCCCAAGAAACATGGTCGCTTACAAAAATTAACCAACAATACCAGCAAATTCTGGATAATTTTAACCCAGACAAAAAACACGAGTATTTTGAAACGCTTCTAAAGGATCCCTTATTACCAAAAGAACTTCTCCCCCTTGACTATCTTTGGGAAAAATTAATGAAAAAAATCACCTCCACACCAAATAATATCAACGATCGTTCACCTAATTTTGACAAGCAAAAATAGTCATTCTTAGCTATACTTTAAACTGCCATGCCCATTCAACAACACCCCCTACCCCAAGACATCTCAAGCTACAAGTTTCGCCTAATAGGCGACATGACCATAAGACAGTTCCTCTACATAGGTGGATTCGTCATTCTTACCATTCTTCTTCACAACTCTCCCATACCCTTCTTTTTTAGATACCCACTTGAAATTTTAACCCTTGGTTTGGGTATCGGTCTTGCCTTTGTTCCCGTTCAAGGTCGCCCTCTAGATCAATGGATAATT
>JAHITH010000008.1 GCA_018817845.1 Patescibacteria group bacterium | reverse complement strand
ATGAATGGGGCAATTTCGTTAATGATGTAGGAAGAAGAAAAGACCAGTTAGTAGATCAGGGCCTCTATTTTTGTAAACGAAACTATTAAAACCAAAATCTTTGGCTGAAGCACAGTTTTTTTCGCTATCATCTATGACCAAAACATTTTCGGGGTGAATATTTGGAATGAGTTTTTTAGTTTGCCGAAAGGCGGCTATCCAGAATTTTTTATCGGGTTTTGCAATTTTTAAATCTGAAGAATTCACAATACCATCAGCTAAATGGCTTATCCCATACTTTTTGATTCCAAAAGAGACGTTACTTGAATTGTTGGTTGTAAAAATTATTATCTTTCCTTTTTTTTTCGCTTTTTCAAGAAGTTCAATCAAGCTGTCATTTCTTGATTCCGATGCGTAAAAATCAGCGAGGAACCTTTTCCAAACATCAATTTTTATATTTTTGTTATTTAGATAGGTAGCTAGTTCCTCGTCGCTCCTTTTTGCTGTCTGGATAAATCTGAACGCATTCTTTGTCATTTTGGGAGTCAAACCATCTGATTTCTCATATTTTTCTCCCACTTCTCTTGCTTTATTTATGATTAAAACTCCTCCTAAATCAGCATAGATTGCCTTTATTTTCATGGTTTAAGTTTATTTTCAATTCTATAATTAAGTTCCCAAAGAGCAGTTTTATTGCTATCCCAGTTAAGTTTTTCCATGGCGTCATCATAAGTAAACCACTGATATTTTAAATGTTCTTTTAAAGAGAGCATATAAAACATTACCACCTTTCTGTTTGTAGAAGGGGATAACTAAAATTTGGTATGGGCTTCTTTTTTCTGTGCTCATCTTTACTAGTATATTGAAGTTTATTAGATGGGTTAGGTTAATTTTATCTCGTTGGGGATAAAATTAAGTTTGGGTTTTATGAAATCAAGCAACGTTTTAAATGTTTGTTCTTCCTCTGGTGAAATACTTAAGCTGTAGTAGGTAGTTCGACCCACTCCTCGTCTTGTTACGATGTTTAAATCTGTCGCTTGTTGTAAATAATTAACAAAGGTTTGCCTGGCCATTTTCTTACCAACCTTTTTAAAAAGATTTTTAAATTGCACTTCGTGTCGTTTTATTAAAGGTTTAAGAATACTTTTTACTTGTTTATCTATGTCTTTTTTGTCTAAAAATTCCTTGCGTTTTGTCTCTAAACTGGTTTTGATAACTGAGATGATGGACAATACCAGTGCTTCTTGGAAAAACGACACAAAATGATTTAGGTTTTTTCTTTCAAGCGAATACAGTAAATATTTATAGTATCGTGGTTTTTCTTTGTGGTAGTAATAAGAGGTGCTGTAAAGACCTTTTGTATTAATACCCAAACTTCTTAAAAATATATGTTCAAGTACTCGAGAAACTCTTTTGTTACCATTACTAAAGGGATGAAGAGCGTATAAAGCAGTGTGAAATATACCCACAGAGGTAATGTTTTTATTTTGTTTTATCCACGAAAGCAATTCTTTTACCCCCTTTTCAATTTCTGTGTGTGGAGCTGGTTTGTAGGCTCCAACTTGAATATTGTTGCTGTCTCTCCATTGTCCTGATTTATAAACATCAAAATCTGCCAGATAATCTTGGAAAACATCTAGTCCTTGGGTTAGTTGTTTGTGAATTTCTTTTATGGTTTTTGGGGTTATATCCTTTATGTCTACTGGATTTTGATTGTATTTTCTAAATACTTTTGCAATATTAAAAAACTCAAGTTTTTCATAGTCCCTTTTGTTTAATTTTTGTTTTTTCTTTAACTTATCAGCTATAAATGTATATTCTTTATTATTAAGAAGAAAGTTATATACATTTTGAGCTTCTTGCAAGGTCAATGTAGAGTTTTCTGCCTTAGAGATAGCGTAAGAGGTTAACAGTTCATTTTTATCAATAAGGGCCTTTTCAATATCGGGGTTTAAAAATAATTGTTCATATTGATCTAAATCTGCGTCTAATTTAAGAATTTCTGCATCTGAAAAGGGCAACAAGCTGGGTGCTAAAATCAGCTGATTCAGAAAGGGTTGTTTAAATGGTTTTTTTGTTACTATTTTTATCATAATTAGTCTAATTTCAGTCTAGTGATTAGTCTAGTATAATTGATAAAGCAAGTAGGGTCAATTCTTGATTGGGTGGCAGGCAGGGGATGGTATAGAATGGGTTCATATGAAGTTTTCTACTTATAAAGACAGTTTGGGATTTGGGTTATTGCAAGTGGCCAATTACCGTGGTGAGGTGTGGTTTTCGATTATTGGTAAGGCTTTGTCTATTTTTGGGATTGTTTTGCTGTGGTCGATTATTGGCAAGGAATCGTCTGGGGTGGGAAGTTTTTGGGATTTGGCGCCGTATTTTTTGATAGCCAATGGGGTGTCTGGTTTGGTGGATGCAGAGTCGACGCGGTTTAGTAGAATTTTAAATGATGAGATTAAACTTGGTACTTTGAGCAACCATTTGTTGCGGCCAATTCACCCAGTATTATTTTTGTATGTTAGTTTTTTGGGCTCTAGGGGGGTGGTTATGGTGATGTCGATTTTGCTTTTACTTAGCGGTTTATTATTATTGCCTGCTATTAGTTTTGTGGGGATTATTTTGTTTTTGTTTTGTTTGTTATTTGCTTTTGTAATTGCCTTGGCGATTAATTTGCTGATCGGCAGTATTACTTTTTGGACAACTGAAGCTGATCACCTGCAGAATGTGGCCTCGCACGTTGTTCGTATTTTTAGCGGGGTTATGATTCCGGTTTCGCTTTTTCCAGAGAGATTAAAGATGTTTACTCTTTTGTCACCTTTTCCGGCGATGGGATTTCTACCAGCAACCTTAATTAAGAACCCCGTTTGGGGTTTGGATATTTATATATCCTTTTTGTCTTCGGTTTTTTGGGTGGCTGTTTTTTTGCCGTTTAGTTTATTAATTTGGAAGATAGGTTTAAGGCGATATGAAGCAGTGGGAATTTGAGAAACTAAAAAGGGCCGTAGATATACGATTGGCTATTTTGAAGGCTAATATAATTTTTTCTTTTAAGGAAGGATCGGCGTATGTATATAACAACTGGGGAGGATTGGCTTCGACCATGGCTTACATGGTTACTTATTTGGTATTTCTTTCTATTATATATAGCAGGGTGGATAACATTGCTGGCTATAGTTATTCGGAGATGCTTCTTTTTACTTTTGTTGGTCAGTTGAGTTTTTACTCTACTTGGATTTGGAGTTTTGGGAATATTGCCAGAATGGGGCAGGATGTTAATTCTGGTAAGCTGGATTTAATTTTGTCTAAACCTTTGCCGGCGCTTTGGTATGTAACTTTTCAGAAAGTTGATTTATTGATGTTTGTTTTTCAGGGCTTACCGGCTTTATTACCTTTGTTGTTTTTAATGGCTAGGAATTTGGATTTTGCTATACGGCCTTGGGGAATTCCTTTGGCGATTTTGACTTTTATTTTGGGACAGATTGCTATTCATTGTTTTAACTTTATTTTGGGTCTGACGGTGTTTTGGACAGGGCAGAACAAAAGTATTACTGGTTTGGGATACAAGATAATGTTTTTTGGTGATGCGATTCCTCTGGAGGCTTACCCTAACAAAATAATTATTTTGGGCTTGACGGCGGTGCCTTTTTTGAGCCACATTGCTCTGACTACTTCGTATTTGCTGGGGAAGACTACCGGTTTGGGGTGGCTGGGATTGCTTTTTGTTACCACCATAGTTTTTGTTTGGGGTAAAATTAAGCTTTGGAACTTAGCTTTGAGGCGTTATTCCTCGGCTTCTTCTTGAAAATATGATGGCTATAACAATAGAGAACTTAACCAAGATTTACAAAGTGCCTGTTAAGCAGAGCTTTTTGAAGAGTGTTTTTGTACCTAAAAATAGAGATGTGGTGGCGGTGGATAGAATTAGTTTGAAGATTAAGAAAGGGGAGTCGGTGGCGTTGCTTGGCCCCAATGGAGCTGGTAAGACCACTACTTTAAAGATGCTGACCGGTTTGCTTTACCCTAGTTCTGGTAAGGTGGAGGTGTTGGGGTACACACCTACTGATCGTAAGTATTCGTTTTTGAGCCAGATTGCTTTGGTAATGGGTAATAAGTCTGGTTTATCTTGGGATTTGTCTGCTTATCAAAGTTTTAAGCTGTTCCAGAGTATTTATAGACTAGAAAAAAAGGAGATGGAAGATACGGTTGAGGAGCTGGCTTTTCTGTTGGAGGTTAAAGATTCTCTTGATGTGCCGGTGAGAAAATTGTCTTTAGGGCAGAGATTGAAGATGGAGTTGATTGGAGCTATTTTGCATCAGCCAAAACTGTTGTTTTTGGATGAGCCGACGATTGGTTTGGACGTTATTGCTAAAAGAAAAAT
This sequence comes from Patescibacteria group bacterium, assembly GCA_018817845.1. GTDB lineage: Bacteria > Patescibacteriota > Microgenomatia > UBA1400 > MFAQ01 > JAHITH01. The sequence continues at coordinate 6,339 of JAHITH010000008.1, read as the reverse complement.
TAGGGGTTTTTTACGCCGTTTGCACGAGGAAAAGGGGACAACGATTCTTTTGACCAGTCATGAAATGGCAGATATTGAAAAGGTGTGTAATAGGGTGGTGGTGATTAATAAGGGTAAGTTGGTGTTGGACAGCTCTTTGATTAAGTTGAACAGGCAGTATAAAAACGCCCCTTTGGACGAGATAATTGAGGATGTTTTTAATAAAACTTCTTGATTGAGCTTGTAGGTTGCGTTCCTACTGATTTGTTATTGCGGGATTGGTGGCGTGATTATTGCGTGATATGTGGTATAATTGATTTATGTTTGAACCAAAATTTGTAATTAGTGAGTCGATGTTGAACAATTTGTCTAGGATTGCAGAGGCAAAATCGGTGGTTCAGAGAGCTAGGCTTGTTCCGAGTAGAGAAAGTTTTTTAAGAAGGTGGGCGCGAGTAAGGATGGCGTATAGTTCGACTAGTATAGAGGGTAATGTTTTGAGGGAAGATCAGGTAGAGGTGGTAAGTAAGGGTGGGCAGGTTAGGGCAGAAGATGAGCAGATTTTGGAAGTAAAAAACTATTTGAAGGCATTAAGGCTGGTAGATGATATGGCTGGTGGTGACTGTTTTGGTAAGAGAGAAATCTTGAGGTTACATAAGTTGGTGATGGCTGGCTTAATGGGTAAGGAAAAAATTGGTAGATTGAGAAAAGTACCAGTTTATGTGGTTAATGTTTTGGCTAGTGGTAAAGAAAAGTTGGTTTATACAGCACCAGAATCTAAGTTGGTGTCTGATCTTATAAATAACTTAATATCTTGGCTCAAAAACACAAGTGATTTGCATCCAGTGATTCGGGCTGGGTTATTGCATTATCAGTTTGAGACAATTCACCCTTTTGCGGACGGAAACGGAAGGACTGGAAGACTATTGACTTTATTGCATTTGTATCAATCTGGTTGGGACTTTAAGAGGGTATTGGTGCTGGAAGATTACTACAATAAAAACAGAAAGGAGTATTTTTCTAAACTGCAAACAGGTAAAAATTATAAGAGTAGGCAAAAAACTGACTTAACAGAGTGGTTAGAGTATTACATAGAGGGTTTTTTGATGGAGGTGTTGAGGGTGGAGAAAGAAGTTTTGACGTTGGAATTTGTGGGTAAAAAGGGATTGGTAGAGGGTTATTTGAAAGATGATGAGATGACGGTTGTGGATTTTACTGCTTCTTTGGGCAGGGTTACTAGTGGGGATGTGGTAGATATTTTAAAAATACCTAAGAGAACAGCTCAAAGTAAGTTAAAGTTGTTGGTGGACAAAAAGGTTTTGCAGAAAAAATCTTATGGTCCGGCAACTTATTATGTGTTAATGGTGTAAGGTTTTGTAGGTTGCGTTCCTTCAAGGAATTGGGGGTTGACAGATAATGTACATGTATGTATATTATCTATTAATGACATTGAAGCAACTTGGACGGGCAATTGAAACACCAATTTTTTATTCTTATCAGGTAGAGAGATTGTTTTTTAATGAAGGAAAAACCATGGTAAATACTCAATTGTCACGATTGACAAAGAGGGGAGAGCTAGTGAGATTAAAGAGGGGTGTGTATAAATTTGCTGATAGAGAATTAGATGATTTTGTGCTGGCTGGTTGGTTATATAAGCCTTCTTATGTAAGTTTGGAGTCAGCCTTGCAAGTGGCGGGAATTATTCCTGATGTGGTGGGGCAAATTACTAGTGTAACAACGGTGACGTCTAAGGAGATAAAAACAAGTGTAGGCATGTTTTTGTATAGTAAGTTGGCTAAGAATTTGTATTTTGGATATAGAAAAATCAAGGATGAAAAGAGTGGCTTGTTTTACAATATGGCTGAGCCAGAGAAGGCCTTGCTTGATTGGATTTACATTAGGGGAATTCGGGGTCTTGAGTCGACTAGGGTAAATCGGGATGATTTAAATAAGAAAAAGTTAAAAGATTATTCGAAAATTTATCCTGAGTGGGTAAGAAAGGTGTTGTATGAATAACTTGATAACTGGTTTTGATAAAATTTTGAATTTTGCTAAGGACCAGGGTTTGCCTGTAAATAAAAAAAGAGGGGTTTTACGTGAGTATTTGCAGAGTAGGTTTTTGGTTGAGTTTTATGCTTTGCCTAGGGCGGGAAAAATGTCTTTTGTGGGTGGAACAAGTTTGCGAATGTTGAGGGGATTACCAAGGTTTTCTGAGGATTTAGACTTTGATAATTTGGGACTTTCTGACAAAGAGGTGTTGGAATTGGTGGAAAAAGTAGTAGATGTGTTTGAGCGAGAAAACATACAGGTGGAATTGAAGAAGAAACTTGGAGAAGGTAAAACATATTTGGAACTGCGTTTCCCCAAAATTTTATTTGATCTTAAAATTTCTAGCAATGAAAAAGAAAAGATGATGATTAAGATAGATTATGCAAGATATTGGAAGTGCCAAGAGGTGGAGTTTAAGTTATTTTCGCGCTATGGATTAATAGAGCAAGTGGTGACAAATAAACTGGATCAACTTTTGGTGCAAAAACTAGCCGCTTATATTGGTAGATCTAGGACACAGGCTAGAGATATTTATGACATTGTGTGGTTATATTCTCAAGGGGCAAAGATAGACAAGCGGTTTGCTGGGGGGAATGGAATATCTGATGTACTTGATAAAGCTAAGTCTAAATTTGGTGGGGAGGGTGTATCTATTTTGATGAGGCGTAGACTTAAGCCGTTTTTGTTTGACGAAAAAGAGATTGGAAAACTTGATTTGTTGGGTGGGGTATTGGAAAAATTGTGATGTTGTTGACAAGCGGGGGTGGAGAGGATAGTATGTAGTGCATGAGTGAAAATGGTAAAAAAGTACAGGTTGGAATATATGCGCCTTTGTTGGTGGGATTGTTGGTAGTGGCGGTGTTTTTTGTGGGGAGATTGAGTTCGCAGGTGGAGACGATGTCCCGACCCAGGGTCGAGGATGAGGTGGCTGAGGTTGTGGAGGATTCGGCAGAAGTAGCAGAGCCTACCTTGGCGTCTCCGGGTGATTTGGTTAGGCAGTTTGAGACTTTTACGGAATATGATAGTGAGGTTTGTAGGGAAGATGGTAAGCCGGTGGTGTATTTATTTTCGACTACTTGGTGTTCGCATTGTGTTTGGATAAAAGATACTTTTGATGATTGGGCTAGTGAAAATGTTGATGGGGTGGTGGCTTATCATTGGCAAGTGGATACTGGAGACAATACCTTGACGGAAGAGGTGGAGACTGGGATGCCAGAGGAACATAGAGCTGTTTATGAAAAGTTTAATTCTGCGGGTTCGATTCCAACATTTGTTTTTGGTTGCAGGTATGTTAGGGTTGGAAATGGTTATGAGCGGGAGGATGATTTGGATAAAGAAATAGAGTCGTTTGATAAGATTTTGGTGGCAATTTCGGCAGCGGGACGGTAAAATATAGTTTATGCGAAAATTGTTGATGGTACTGGGATTTTTAATGTTGGGGCTCACCACCGTCCAAGGAGTCCATTCGGCCACCTTGGAGGAGGTTCGCTTGGAAAATTCCACAGGGGCGACGGAGGCGGCTGAGCCAGTGGTGGTGTTGGAGGTTGAAAAACCTAAGGAAAATTTGACTAAGCCAGAGGAAACCAAGTCTAGGTTGGAACAAGTGCTAGATAATCAGGTGGTTGAGAAGGTTTGGCCTTTTAATTTTTTTAAGGTAGCTATTAGGCAGGCGGTGGGTAAGGGGGTGCCACCAAATATGTTTGTTTTGATTTTGTTGTTTCCCTTGACTGCGGCCTTGGTGGCTTTTTCTAGAAACGTAATGGGGGTTAAGGGTTTTGGTATTTTTATTCCGGCGGCGGTGTCGGTGGCATTTTTGTCTACGGGAGTTGGGGTGGGGGTGGTTTTGTTTTTGTCGATTCTTTTAACGGCTAGTTTGGCTAGAAAGCTGATTAGTAAGGTAAGGATGCAGTATTTTCCCAGAATGGCTATGCTGGTTTGGGCGGTGTCGTTGGCGGTGTTTGGACTTTTGCTTTTATCTCCTTGGCTTGGTGATTGGAGTAGTTTGCGGGAGATTGGTATTTTTCCCATTTTGTTGTTTGTACTTTTGGCTGATCCGTTTATTGAGGCTCAGATTCATAAGAGCACCAAAACTGCTTTGATAATGGCTGTAGAAACCGTGGTTCTGGCCTTGATAGCCTATTGGGTAATGAGTTCGGTATGGTTGCAGGAAACGGTGTTGTTACAACCAGAGATGGCGATATTATCTGTGATGCTGGTGAATTATTTAATTAGTAGATATAAGGGACTAAGACTATTAGAGATGTGGAGATTTAGAGACCTTTTGAAATAAAATGGTAAAGCAGAAAGATATTTTGGGAATAAATACTCGCTCCAGTGAGTATTTAAGACTAAATAAAAAACGAGCGCGGTTGAGAGCTGATGATAAGCTTGTGACTAAAAAGATTTTAAAGAGGGCAAGGGTTCCACACCCTAAGTTATTGGGTAAACTAAAAAACCAATTGGAAATTGACAGGTTTGATTGGTTAAAACTAAAGGGTGGTTTTGTGATTAAACCGGTTCAGGGGTTAGAGGGTGGAGGAATTATTATGGTTAAACGACCAGCAAAACTGGCGGGTGAGTGGATATTGGTGGGTGGAAAAAAAGTGACCACCGAAGACTTGAAACTTCATGCGATGGATGTTGTGGAGGGGCGTTTTTCTAGAAACAATATTCCTGACACGGCGATGATTGAGGAAAGGGTTGAAACTCATAGGAAGTTTAAAAAAATTTCTTCTGGTGGAGCGCCGGATGTAAGGGTGATTGTTTATAACAAGGTGCCGATTATGGCCATGCTTAGATTACCAACAGAGGAGAGTGGGGGTAAAGCTAATTTACACCAAGGAGCTATTGGTTTGGGAATTGATATTGCTACGGGGATTACTACTTATGGAGTTTACAAGGGGCAGAAGTTATTGTTTTTCCCCGGAACCCAAAAGAAGGTGAATGGGATTACGGTGCCGGAATGGAATAAGGTATTGAGAATGGCGGTGGACACACAGATTGCTAGTGAGTTGGGATATGTGGCAGTGGATATGTTGATTGACCCTGAAAAGGGTCCGTTGGTGTTGGAGTTAAATGATCAGCCTGGTTTGTCGATTCAGATTGCCAATAGATCTGGTTTGAAACGAAGGTTGAATAGGGTGGAGGGTTTGAGCGTGGAGGATGCGAAAAAAGGAGTAAGGGTGGCTAAGGCGTTGTTTGCCAGTAGTTTTGTTAGAAGAGTGGGGAAGTTGCCTGGAGATAAGACAAGGGTGGGGATTTTTGAGATGGCTGAGATTAAGATAGGAAAGAGAAAGAGATATTTGGTAGAGGCCAAGATTGATACGGGGGCTTATGGTTCTAGTATTGACAGGAGTTTAGCTAAGGAGTTAGGGCTTTTGGAAAAGGAAAATGTGTTGTGGAGAAAGAGGTATAAAAGTTCACTGGGGGTGCAAAAACGGATGGTTGTTAAGTTGGTGTTTTGGTTGAAGGGAAGAAAGGTGGTGACTAGGGCGAGCATTACTAATAGAAAAGATTTGAGGAAAAAACTTTTAATAGGCAGGCGAGATTTGCGAGATTTTGTAGTTAATCCGGGCAGATTTAAAGATAGTAAAATGAAGGGCAGATGAAGATAGCTTATTTTTATAGAGTTGATAAGTGGGGGACTGGGGATAGATTTGTGGAAGAAGCGAAGGGCTTGGGGGTGGAGTTGGTGCCGATAAAATATAAAGAGTTAAGTGTAAAACAGGGGGGTGGCGATTGGCAGATTTACCTACAAGGTGAGACCTTGAAGGAGTTTGATTTGTTTTATTTTAGGGCGGTGGGGAGTGAGTTGGAGTGGAGTAAGTTGTTGTGTTTGTATGCTAAAAAAGAAGGGATACCGGTGGTGGATGAGTACTTGATGACTGATGGTGCGTTACGAAGATTTAAGGCGGTGGCTGGAGTAATGATGGAAGAGGCGGGGGTGAGTTACCCCGAAACGGAGTATGTTGAGAGTGTGGAGGAACTATTAAGGACTGTCCTTGACAAGGACAGTCCTTTTGTGGTGAAGGTGAGTCAGGGTGGGCGGCATGGGATGGGGACGTTTTGGATAAGAAACGAGGTTGATTTGAAAGAGGTGACGGGAGAAAGGGGATTTTTGGTACAGCCGTATATTCCTAACGATGGGGACTACCGATTGTTTGTAGTGGGGTATAAAACTTTGGGCGGGTTTAAGCGAATGCCAAAGGAAGAAAAAGTGGTGATGAATAAGTCTTTGGGGAAGTCTGTTGGGCTTGAAAAAGTTCCAGAGGATGTGGCCATGGAGGCGGAAAAGGCTTGTAGGGCTTTGGGGGT
>JAHITH010000057.1 GCA_018817845.1 Patescibacteria group bacterium | reverse complement strand
CAACCGTCTTACTTAACTTTCTCACCGCTTTAATTTTCTCAAGCACCCTATCATCAAACTCCCTTCCTTGCTCCCCCGCCTTCACACTCATTAATAAAACCGCATCTAAATCATTAATATATTCTTCCAAACCATCTAGTGGAGTGTCAATATCATACGCCAGGCCCACCATCAAACCTTCAGCTTGGGCATCACCAATAAATGCCACTTTATCTTCCATTTTCTCTACCTGACCAAACACTCTATCTACTCCACCAGCTACACACCTCTTAATCCATTCCTCTGGTTTTTCTACCATTAAATGTGCATCAAAAGCCACCACCGTATCAATTTGCCCCAAGTCTTCCGGTCCAATCGTTATAATCTCAGCAAACTTCCCATCAATAATATCCACCTGCACTCGACTCACATTCCCCCACACCAAAGACAATTTTTCCTCAAACTCTTTTAAACTTTTCTCCAGTATCGCCGGTACTATATTTATCATTTTATCTTGAATCACGCATTTTTCTAATATAAGAAACACCATCAATCTGTCTACCAGATTTTCTTATTTTTTCAAAAAAATCAAAATCATCCTGCAAACTCAGATGCCTTAGCTTATCCAATCTCCTCTTATATCTTTCCTCTTCACTAAACTTAGTTTTCAAAAACACCCCTATCATTTCTTTTACCTTTTTCAAATCAACATAATCAGCCGGAATCGCCAGGCAATTTATATCATCATCCATCCTCCCCCTTTCAACCGCCCCCTTATCAAAACCTAAACCACACCTTACCCAACTAAACCTATTAGCCGCAATTACCATTCCAAACCCATTCCTACAAAATAAAATCCCTTTTGCCTTACTATTTTTTTCAAGCTCTTTGGCCACCAACACAGCAAAATCCACATAATCATCATTATCATCTTTCTCAAACGCCCCCCTATCTAACACCTCATGGCCTTCGTTTTTCAACCACCTCTTTATCTCCTCCTTCATCCGCCACCCACCATGATCCGCCCCCAGTATTATTTTCATATCTTTATTTAACCAGTTCTTTTGGCTCTTTTCTAACTACTCCAAGTTTATCAAAATCCTTGTCATAAGACACCACCACCCACTCTTTCTCTCTAACGGGTTTTATAGAAGCCACCAAAGCGTCTATAAACTTCACCCCATGGTTTTTATACATAGAAATTGCTACAGATAAATCATAGTCATCTACCATAGACAAACCAGGCAAATCATAAATACTTTCTAAACCATTGGCAACTTTTTGCCTAGAAAAACCATAAAAAGATTTTAAAGTCCAAGCCACTTCTGCCATCACCACCACGGCCGTAACCAACTTAATTTTCTTATCTCTGGCACCCTCAAATAAACGTACACATTGTAAGTATTCTTTCTTATCTCTCTTAATCAGAGTCTCCAAAAAGATATTAGTATCCACAAACACCTTTTTCATCTTTTAAATCCTTGTGTAGTGTTTCTCCATCATCTCTCTCGCTTTTAAAGCAGACATTCCTTTATTTTTTACTGGTACATATTTACCAGCCAAATCCAAAATATCTTGCACCGGCTCTATTCTTAAATATTTTTTACCCACCAGTACACGCACAGTATCATAAATATCTATCCCTACTTTCTCACGCATAGCTTTTGGTAAAGTTATCTGACCTTTCTGAGTTACTGTTGTTGTTTTTATCATAAAGTAATACTAAACTAAAAGTATTACTTTGTCAAGAGTATTACTTTACCATCCGCAAATATATACCCCAAATTGCCAGTAAAATTCCCACCAACAACCACTGGGTGCTGGCCAAATACAAATCAGTTCCCAACATGCCAATTACAGACAAAGTTACCGCAACCACAGAACCATAAATCAAGGCCTGAGCCACATCCCTCCTTTGTTTCTTCTTCATTTTCATCACCCCCTTCTACTCTCATCTTATCATTAACGTTCTATTTGGTTTTATAAAACCTCATAGAAAGAGAGTTAGAAACCACACTAACAGAAGAAAAAGACATTGCCAAGGCAGCAATCATCGGGTTAAGCAAAAAACCAAGCATGGGGTAAAGAAGACCAGCCGCAATTGGAATACCAGCAGTATTATAGAAAAACGCCCAAAACAAATTCTGCTTAATTTTTTTCAAGGTATAGCTCGAGATCTTTATGGCCTCAATAACATCTAAGAGATCATCTTTCACCAAAACAATCTCACCCGCCTCTAAAGCAACATCCGTGCCAGAACCAAGCGCAATTCCCAAATCAGCCTGTGCCAACGCCGGTGCGTCATTAATACCGTCTCCAACCATAACTACCACTCTTCCCATTTCCTGCAACTCCTTTATCTTGGCAGACTTATCTTGCGGAAGGACTTCAGCCAGCACTGTTTTTATTCCCAACTCTCTCCCCACGGTTTCTCCCACCGCTTTCTTGTCCCCAGTAATCAGCATTATCTCCTTACCCATATTTTGCAGAGCCAAAACCGCCTCTTTTGAGTTAATTTTAATCTGATCCATCACCCCAAAAACTCCAACAATATCTTTTCCTTCAACCACAATCAAAGGCGTTTGTCCCTTATTAGCTAAGCTATCTATGGTTTCTTGTGCTTTATCAAGTATTGGCACACCCATTAAAATCATCAACTTCTCATTCCCCAAAAGAACTCTAGTATTGCTTATTTTTAACCTTGCTTCTATCCCACAACCTTGAATTTCTTTAACCCCAACAAGACTAATTGAAACATTTTTTTTGCTTACACCCAAATCAACTATTGCTCTAGAAACGGGGTGGTGTGAGTTTTTGGCCAAACTGTAAGCAAGGTCAATAAGTTTTTTTCTTAAAATACCAAACTCAACTACCGTGGCTACTTCTGGTTTTCCTTTAGTTAAAGTGCCAGTTTTATCAAAAACAACCGTGTCAATCTTGTGTGCCATCTCCAACGCCTTAGAACTTTTAATTAAAATACCGCGCTTGGCAGCCAAGCCCGTACCCATCATCACCGCAGTTGGAGTAGCCAAACCAAGCGCACACGGACAAGCAATAATCAACACCGCCACAAAGGCCGTCAACGCAAAGGGGAAACCATAACCAGCCAGCATCCAACCAATCAAGGCAAGACAGGCAATGCCAATAACGCTGGGTACAAAGTAAAAAGATACCTTGTCAGCCAAAAGTTGAATCGGTGCCTTAGAGGCAATCGCCTCTTCCATTATTTTTACAATCTGGGCAAGCATGGTTTCCTCCCCAACCCCTGTTACCTTAAAATATAGCACCCCCGTTTTATTAATTGTGCTACCAATTACAACCCCACCTTTTCTTTTAAACACCGGTACACTTTCACCCGTAATCATACTTTCATCAACCGTAGACTCACCTCTTATTATTTTTCCGTCAACCGGAATTTTCTCCCCAGGCTTAACCACCAAAACATCACCCTTTTTAACTTGGGAAATAGGAATCTGTCTTTCTTTTTTACCCTCTACAACTGTGGCCGTCATCGGCTGCAGCCCCATTAAACTCTCTAATGCCTTACTCGTTTTACCCTTAGCTCTTTCTTCTAAAAACGTTCCCAATGAAACAAAAACAAGAATCAAACCAGCACTCTCAAAATATACCATTGCATCCAAAACACCAAACACAAAAACAAAAAGAGAATATAAATAAGCCGCCATTGTGCCAATAGCCACCAAGCTTTCCATATTAGGCCCTAGTGCCAAAAGTTTTTTAAAACCAGAAACATAAGTATTTCTATTAATCACCACAATAATCGTAGTCAAAATCAACTGAACTAAAACATTTTTATCAACCGCAATCATGCTTATATAAAAAAGAGGCAAGCCAAAAAAAAGTGAGCTCAAAAAAATCTTACGTAACTTACCAGTCTTTTCATGAACAGAGTGGGCTGACTTAGTTTCTTTAACCACTCCATAACCTGTTTTTTTAATTATCCCCACAATCTCCTCTTTGGTAATCTTTTTAGGGTCAAACTCTATCTGTGCCCTCTCCGTGGCAATATTCACATTTGCCAAAATAATACCCTTGGCGTCACGCAAGTTCTTTTGAATCACGCTACTGCAAGAAGCACAGGTCATGCCCGTAATATTTAAAACAATTTTTTCCATATACTAATTATACTCACTAATCATCTGTCACAATAAACTGACCACCAACCATTCCCATCCAACAAGAAAATGGCAAAACCCCCTCTTTTGTTGCGGTAAACTCAACCACATTTAAACCTTTTTTTAGCTTGCCACTAGAAATACCCAGTTTGGGAATAATCACTTCATCAGTACAACCAGAAATATTTATCCCATTAATCTCCCAACGCACCGGAACACCTTTTTTAATCTTAAACTTTGTTGGTTTAAAGCTGTAATCAACATCCATTTTTATCACTTGAACATCTTTCACAACTCCAGCAGTTCCCAACTTATTAGTAGATCCCAAATACGATAAGGGAGAGGTAAATCCAGCCAAAACCAAACCAGAATTAAAAGAATAAAGGGCAAAAAGCACCACCCAAACACCGGCCACTTTATGAAAAATAGCAAACTTACTTTTTCTTGCCATCACCGAACCAATTCCCACCGAAGACAAAACAGGCAACGTACCCAAGGCAAAAATACCCATAATTGCAGCACCAGAGAGGAAATCACCAGAAGCCATAGCAATCACCTGCGCCGACTGAGTAAAACCACAAGGCAGGAAAAATGTTAAAGCACCAATAATCGAAGGCGTCAACGGGTTACTGTTTTCCTGCAACTTATCAATCTTGTTATAAACTCCTTTAGGTAAATGAAATCCCAACTTAGTAATACTTGGAGTCATGTTCAGTATCTGCAGGCCAATATAAAGCATAATTACACTTACCAATATCGTTAAGTACCCGGCAAAGGTAAAAGAATAATTAATCTTGCTTCCCACCAAGCCCAAAACACCTCCCAATATCACAAAGCTAGCAACTCTACCCAAATGAAAGTAAATCTGAGGCAAAATACGATGAAACAACCGGTCTTGATCACCCTCATTATCAGATTTTCCACCCCCCAAGCTTGCAACAATTCCACCAACCAAAGCCAAGCAACTAGAAACAGAGGCAATCACCCCAATCAAGAAAACCGTTAGCAAACCGGTCTTACTACCCAAGCTAGGAATAAACCTAGCCAACTCTAACTTAAAAAGAATATAACCTAAAGAGGCAAACAGTCCAAAAAGAACTGCAATTTCGTAATAATCTGCCCGGCTATTGCGTTTCCCTGATCGCTTTATTAAGGCCTTGTCTACCAACTCGTAATCACAATTCTGTACTGCTTTTTTTATCTGACCATACGGAAACTTACCCTCAACTTCAACCTCCACGCTACCATTCTTATGATGTGCTTGGCAAGAAACTACTCCTTTTACTTCTTTTATTTTTTTCTCTAACAATATCTCACAGCTAGTGCAGTGCATACCAGAAACATAAACAGTTTTCTTTCTCATGGCCTATTTATTTTGTGCAGTTTTTATAATCTTCAACAGCTCATCCATTATCTCATCAACCCGCTTAGCATCTTTTGCCTTAATCGCATCTTTCACACAACCGTTAAGATGTTTCCCAAGCAAGCTAATATTTGCAGACTTCAACAACCCAATTACGGCCAAATTTTGTTGAATAATATCAATGCAATATTTGTCTTCATCCACCATTCTTTGAATCTTGGTAAGCAAGCTATCAGCTTTTTTTAAAGTAATAGAAATGTTTTGTCTATCGTTTTTTATCATACCTACACCTAGTATACAGGTATCAGTACTTCTATCAACTGGAAAAAATAAACCAACTTAAAAACAAAAGCACTACCCCACCAACAATCTTCAACACTCTCTCACTTTTATGACTCCACTCCTTCATCTCTACCACTCTCTTTCCTTTATATACCAAAATCAAAACCACCAACAAGGGTAATACAAATAGTATGTTGTAATAAATAAAATATAGTAAAGTCTTTACGGGTTCCATTCCCGATCTTGCAAGCACCATGGCCGTACCTACATAAACAGGCAAGGTACAGGGGGCAGAAATCACCGCCGTTAACCCCCCCACCAAAATCGATATCGGACCATTTAACTTTTTCATCAAACTACCAAACCACACACTTAATTTTTTTGGCATCGATAACTCAATGCCAAAAATCTGCACCAAGCCAAAAACAAAAACAATGCTTGCCAAAACATACTTAACCGCCCCCACCCAAACACTTCGCTGCAATCCATATGCCAATTTATAAAACACCAGTCCCAGTAATAAATAAGTAATTACTACCCCAAACAGATAAAGACTACCCAAAACCAACACGCTTTTATCTTTATTTTTCTTACCACCAAACACCATTAAGTACCCCAAAAAAGTCATCATTAATCCCAAAGCACAGGGGTTTAAACCATTCATCAAACCTGTCACCGTTACCAAATATCCTATAAACTCCATCTATTTATTTTCCAGTATTTCATTAACTTTTGTTAATACAAAGCTTGCTGCCACTTGCTCTCCTTCAACAAAAAAGGTGGGTGTTCCACCAAGCTTCAACTCAGCCACCAAGGCATTGTCCAAAACAATTTGATTCTCAATATTTTCTCCTTTATAAAAAGCAATAAACTCCACTTCGTCTAGCCCTAGTTCTTTTACATACTCAATTACTTTTTCGTCAAAATCATTACTCTCTGCCCAGTCTTCTTGTTTTTCAAACAAAAGATCCATCATCTCCCAACCCTTACCCATTTCCTTTGCCGCCACCGCTGCCTTAGCTGCCACCCAAGCATTTTTATGAATCGCCAACAAAGGCAAGTGTCTAAAAACATACCTTACTCCTTCCATACTTTTAAGTTCTTCATACACATACTTAGACTGCTTACAGGCTGGGCACTGCAAACAAGAAAACTCCACCACCGTCACCTTATAATCGCAATGTTTCTCATCGGATACTGAGCCCGAAGGGGTCTGTTCAGATGTGGAACATGTCTCTTTTATCCAACCAGCCCCATCAACTAGTTTTTCAACCTCTACATTCAACCCACCTTGTTCTCCACCCATCTTTGTCAATCCCCAAACCATTACTCCCACTAAAACCAAGCTCCCCAACCCCACACCTAAAAACATTTTCCAATTACTCATCTCTCCATCATATCAAAACTGTACAATCAAAGCATGAGTATAAAAATGTTAGGATCAAAGTTACAAAAACTGAAAGAAAGACTAGTGTGGATTAATCTGAAAAGAAGTCAACTTCAACTAAAAAAAGGTAAGGGTAAACTTCTCATCTCGCTAAAAAATCTGCACTAATTCAACCCCCTTTGAAGGAACGCAACCTTCAAATCTAGCCATATTTTTCAAAATGAATTTTTTCTTCATTCACACCTTTACCAACTAAAATTTTTTGGCAATCCTCCACCATCACACTACTACCACACAAATAAAACTCAGCACCTTTCAAAATCTTCATTTCCTTTAACACATCTGTCACCCTACCCCTTCTTCCTTGCCAACTGACACTCGGTTTAGACAAGGTCAAAATAAATTTAAAATTCTTATACTTCCTCTCTAGCTCCTCAAACTCTTTTTGCCAAAACAGATCCTTCTCATACCTCATCCCCCACACCAAATAAACTGAACGATCGTTCACTCTATTTGGTAACACATCCTCTATCATTGATTTTAATGGTGCAATCCCGCTCCCCGTCCCCACAAATATTAAGGATTTCTCCTCGGACGGTGGCTGCGTTCCTACGCGGACTCCTCCGAGGTGGAATCCGTCAAATGTGGAACCTGTCTTTACCACAAACCTCCCCAACGGCCCCAACACCTCTATCTCCTCTCCCACCTTCAGGTTTTCAAAAAACTTACTCCCCACCCCGCCAGGCGACACATTCACCAACAAACCAATTTTTTTACCTCCAGGAACACTAGCAATCGAATACGCCCGCCTCTTCCCTGCCTCATTCACCTTCACACTCACATACTGACCTGCTTTAAAATTAAATTCCTTAATAAACTCTAACTCAAACCACCAATAATCCTCACTCAATCGTTTTTTTTCAACCAATTTACTTTTCATTTAATTTTAAAAACCTTTAATACTTCCGGTATTTTTTCCACCAGATAATCAATTTCTTCCTTAGTATTATAAACATAAAAGCTCGCCCTTACCGCCGTCCCCATCCCCAACTTTTCTGCCAACGGCTGAGCACAATGAAACCCACTTCTTACCGCAATTCCAAAACTATCCAACACCTGAGCCACATCATGAGCATGCACCCCTTTAACATTAAACGTCAACACCCCACCTCTTATGTCACTATCTTTTGGACCATAAATTTCTAACACTCCTTTTTTCTCTAGTTCTCCCAATCTTTTAAGACCGTACTCAACCAGCTCCTTTTCATGCTTTCTTACATTATCCATTCCCAAACTATCAAGATATTCTACTGCCGCCCCCAAACCAATCTCCCCGGCTATGTTTGGCGTCCCCGCTTCAAACTTATACGGCAGCTTATTCCAAACAGCCTTATCAATCCTTACCTCACTAATCATATCACCGCCAAACAAAAATGGATCCATTTCTTCTAAAATTTCCCTTTTACCCCAAAGCACTCCAATCCCCGTCGGTCCCAACATCTTGTGTCCAGAAAAAACAAAAAAATCCACCCCCAACTTTTTTACATCCACTTTCATATGCGGCACACTCTGACTTCCGTCCAGTAAAATTTTTGCCTTTGGTACTTTTTTCTTAACCATTTTTATAATTCTCTCAATCGGGTTAATTACTCCCAACAAATTACTCACTTGTGTCAACGCCACCAGTTTAACTCTCCCATCCAACAACCCTTCCAAAGATTCTTTTTTCAACCTTCCTTCTCCATCCACATCAACAACTCTCAACTCCGCCCCCGTCTTTTTACAAACCATCTGCCAAGGAACAAGGTTAGAATGATGCTCCTGATAACTGGTAATTATCACATCTCCTTTACCCAAATTCTTCTCTCCCCAACCATACATAACCAAGTTTATGCCCTCAGTAGCATTGCGCACAAATATTATCTCCTCATCCCTATCAGATCCTATAAATCCAGCTATTTTATTACGCGTACTTTCCACCATTTCCGTTGCTTCCTCACTTAAGGCGTGTACCCCCCTATGAACATTTGCATTATGGTTTTTATAATAATTAGAAACCGCATCAATTACCTGTATGGGCTTTTGACTTGTTGCCGCACTATCAAAATACACCAGTTTCTTACCATTTATTTTCCGTTTTAAAATTGGAAAATCTTCCCTTATTTTTTTTACATCAATCATTCCAAAAATCCACCAATAATTAAATCAATTGCTTCATTCTCATCTAACCCCTTGCTTCTCAAGTACTCTAATTTCTTTTTACTAATTCTTCCAACCGCAGCTTCATGAGTTAAACTAGTCAAATCATCGGTTATTTTCAAACTAGGAACTACTTCTATCTCTGCCTTTTTATCTACCACCAAACCCATACAATCAACATGCCCACTAGACTTATTCTTTCCCGTCATCGTGCTTCTGGCCTTTATTCTCCCCCCCTTTTTTCCAACCAATCTCAACCGAACTACTGCTTCTGAATTATCTCCCATTAAATCAACACTTTCTATTAAATTTGCATCACTATTTTCAGCAACTAATTTAGTCTCTATTCTAACTTTGCCACCATCTTCTACTCTTACTTGATTAGTCTTCTCAAAAATTTTTGCTGGTTCTAAACATTTATACTTTATTTCACATTCAGCTCCTTGCCCCACATTTACCTTAGTAAACATTTTAACCCTATCTTCCCCACCCCACCGATGATAATGCTCAATAATTAATTTAGATCTTACCCCCAACACCACCTGAGTTTTACCAACATGTTCGCTTTTTAAATTTTTTTTACAAACAAAACAGCTTCCATTTAACTTCGCTTTTACCCCCTCTTCCACTACTATTAAATTTTCCAAATTTTGTTTAACTCCAATATTTTCAATAGTCAAACAAACCTTCGCTGTCGCCTTAATACTTTTTCTAATCCATACAAAATATCCCCCTTCAGGCTTTTCATCAAAATATTTTCTTACCCATTCATACTTCTCAAATCCAACCCCACTTGGCAAAATCACCAAACCTTTTTCTTCTTTTATACTTGGCTTTCGATTATCTATCTGCCAATAATTAACAATTTTTGCATTTTTCATAACCATGTTGATTAATAGTATTCCAAACCTTTTTCCAATTATCAGACATACAAACAATTTTTCCTTTTAACATTACCCCAACAATTTTTGGCTTTAAGTATCTTAAAATCTCAGCTCGATGAGTAATTATCAATACTCCAGCCCCTCTTTTTACCAATTTATTCTTTATCATTAAACTAATCTTTTTCATTTTTTTAACATCTAATCCCGAATCAATTTCATCAAAAATCACCATTTTAGGGTTCAAGGCCATTATCTGCATCATTTCTGACATTTTTCTTTCTCCACCAGAAAAATCTTTATTAACGTCTCTCTTCAAAAAATCATTTCCCAACAATGAATCATCTTTATTTACATCTACTTTTTTTATTATTCTAATTAACTCACTTAAACTAACCCCCTCAATTTCCGGTACATTTTGCATTACCAAGGCCAATCCCTTTTTCGCTCTTTCTTCAATTTTACATTTGTTTATTATTTTCCCATCAAATTTAATTGATCCCCTTGTTATCAAATATTTCTCAAATCCCATTATTACCCCGGCCAAACTACTCTTCCCCGACCCATTCGGCCCCATCAAAGCCACCACCTCACCAGCTTTTACCTCCAAACCCACCCCTTTTAATACATCCTTGCCCTCCACCCTTACAAACAAATTTTCTATCTTCAACGCCATATTATTTCCAAATTATTAAGGGCACATCGTTGTTCCCAAGCAAAAAAGTTACGGAAACTAGGGCGGGCCCGGATCCCGCCAACGGCGGGACCGCCCAGTTGAGTTGCCCTATTTTGGCGCTGGCCAAAAATAGGGTGTTTTTGTCTGGGAATAATGATGTGTCCAAACATTGTTTTCAATTTATTAAATCAATTAACGTATAGTTTTCCAATATCTCCCCAATTTCATCCGCAAAATTAGCCATAAAACTTTTTTGTCTACAACTTCCACTCGCCTCACACCCATTACAATCAACCGCCAGTATTTCACCCGCCACCGCTTCCAACGCCTCTCTCACAGTTATCTCTCCAGGCTCATTCATCAACGCATAACCACCACCACGACCCTCTTTAGAAACCAACACTCCTCCCTCAACTAAGTCCTTGGCTATCTGTGCCATAAAAGCCTTTGGCAAACCCAAAGCCTCCATTTCAGACAAACTAATCCGCTCACCCTTAGTCTTCCTGGCCAACAAAGTAAGCAGAACCAAAGCATAACTAGATTTTCTCGTTAATTTAAATAAACTCATACATAGAGTATTTTACTCCATGTTAAACCCTAAAACAACCCCCTTTCACACTTTTTCGTATCTTCTTATCAAACGTAGCCAGTTTCGACCCCAACTCTTTCGCCAAGGTAACATAGCTAGCATCATAAACAGACAGTTCATATTTCAAAGCTGTCTCAACAATTTTATCAAAAACCCCACTTTGATTTCTAAACTCCAAACCTAACTCGGAAAACTTTTTTATCGCCTCTTTCGCTTCTCTCTTATTAATTCTTTTTTGAACCACAGCCGAACGAACCCCATTCATCACTTCATACCACAACAAATCAGGGGCAACTAGTTCAATCTCTCCATCAGCATACCTCTCATACAACCTATTAGCCTTTTTAGTTAGCTTCTCGTCTGGTAAAAGCCAACTTAGAACCACAGAAGCATCTACTACCACTTTATCTATGCCTACCATCTTCAATTAATTGTTTATAACTTGAACCTTTCATTACATAACCAATTTCATCTTGCCACTCAACTAGCTCTTTTAAAAATCTTTTTCTCTTCTCATTCTCAATCTCCCTTTTATCAAAATACGTTTTTTTAACCGCACTACGCACCAACTCCCCCACAGACAACTTTTGTTCATTCGCCAACCAAACAAGAAAATCATAATTTTCTTCTTCAAACAGTATCTGAGTTCTTTTACTTAACATACACACATATTAACACGCACATGCACATGTGTCAACTCTCAAAACAACCCCACCACATGCATTCCTTACTCTTGACAAAACTCCTTACTTAATATAAAATGTAAGAATGTACACAGCAACAGTCACCAGTAAAGGGCAATTTACCCTACCAGCCCCATTAAGAAAAAGGCTTAATATCCAAACCACAGACAAAATCACTCTTATTCAAAGGGATCAGGGTATCTATATTCAAAAAATCCCCTATCTAAGTTCTTTGTTTGGTTCCTTACATAATCCCAACACAAGACCCTTAACTAGCCAACAAATGAAAAGGTTAACAGCAGAAAAAATGTTCTCCGATCAAAAATGAAAACTAAAACCTTTTGTTTAGACACCAACTATCTAGTTCGATTCCTCACCAGAGACATAGAATCCCAAGCTCAAATAGCTAAAAAAATCATCCTAAACCACAAAACTTTCATACCAGCCATCGTCTTCGCCGAAACAGTCTACATACTAAACAACCACTACCAAGTTAAAAAAAATAAAATCTTTTCCACTTTCTTAAGTCTTTTTAAACAACCAAACATCACTCATCCTCCATTCATTCCCCAAGCTATGAATATATACAACCAAGAAAATATCAGCTTTTACGACAGTCTAATTTTAGCCGAATCTCTAGAAAAAAAACTTCCACTTAAAACATTCGATCAAAAACTTCAAAAAACATTTTCTAAATACAGCTAAAACAACCCCATCTGTGTCTCGGTTTCTGGTTCCTTATTAGGATAAGAAAAATCTACCTCTACCTCTCTTAACTCATTCCACTTATCAATATATTTAAGCCTTTTATTCTCCAAACCAAAATCATACACATCCTTAGTAATCAATACATCCATCTCACAATATTTTTGTAATAAATCCAGGCTTTTTTTGTCCTTTATCTTCCACCACTCCACCGCCTGCGTCCCCACCCCACTCTTAACCTTCCCCAAAGTCTCCCTGGCAATCGCATCCAAGCTCAATCTGTGACCTAATACATTCTTAATCACATCCATTAAATCAAAATGATTAAGTTTATTAAAATCATTTTTATATAATGGCTCCAAAGCCGGCACGTCAAAACCCAAAGAGTTAAAACCAACAATTCTATCCGCTTCCTCAAACCACGGCCACATTCCACCAATTCTTGGTTCTCTGCCTGCCTCATCTATCCAGAAACTCTTCATTGTTCCAGCAATCTCTCTAAAATTCTCATCCAATTCTCTTCTATATAAACTTACAATTGACACTAAAAGTTTGCCCGGATCATGATCTTCTATCTCTTCAAACAGCTTCTGGGTCTCCACATCAAAAATTACCTCAATCATAATTCACCCATTAAACCACAAACCATTCAAAAAACCAACTTGACAATATACATAATTATGTTATTATGTATATATGAGCCAAACAATCAGAACCACCATTACCATACCCGAACAGCTTCTATATGAAGCCAAGATCTACACCGCCAGCCAAAGAACCAACCTCAGCCAGCTAGTCAGAACTCTTCTGTCTCAAAAACTACTTTCCCCCTCTATGCCAAGCTCATTGCTTAAAATATCAGGCACTCTAAAGCTAAAGGACAAAGAACCACCCACCAGAGAACAACTATACAGCCACCATGTCTAATAAACATTGGGTACTAGACACCAACATTCTTGTTTATCTGCTCAACGCCGATTCCTCCCAACACAACGCCGCCAAAAACGTCATCAAACAAGCCCAAAAAGAAAATATTTCTCTAGTCATCACCCAACAAACCATAATAGAGCTTATCCAAACGCTTACCAAATTTTACTCTGTTCCCTTAAAAACCGCCAGCCAAAAAACTAAACAAATAATCAAATCCGTCAACAAAATCATCCACCCTCTACCTCAAACCATAAACACCTATCTCAAACTTTGTCAACAAGAAGTCAAGCCCAAGTCTCATTTTGACCTCTATCTGGCCGCCACACTTATTACCCACAAAACCAAAACCCTAATAACCAACAACCCTAAAGATTTCAACCAAATAAAACAGCTAAAAATTCTACCCTTATCCAGTTTCTAAACCACAATCTTATGCTAGGCTTGGATAAATATTCTTTAGCATGACCCATTATACAATTACATCATGAGCTCCACCTTCTCTCATTCCTGCTCCGGTAATTCTTATAAACTCCCGCTTCTCCCACAACTCCCCAATATTTCTCGCCCCACAATACGAAAATCCTGACCTAACCCCCGCCATTAGTCTAGACACCACCCCTTCAACCGCTCCCTTATACGGCACCAAGGACTCCACTCCTTCAATGTGTTTTACATAATACTTACTCTTACCTCCTCCATTATTCTTTAACTGGTTTTTCTTTTCAGTAAAACTTGTCGAAGCGTTGTATTCTTTATACTGCTTACCACCAACTATTCTCATCTTTCCAGGTGCTTCATCTGTACCAGCCAACTGTGATCCTACTATTACCGCGCTCGCCCCAGCCGCCAATCCCTTAACAATATCTCCAGAATTCTTTGTTCCTCCATCAGCCCAAACCATCTTCTTCATTTCTCTTGCCGCTCTACTAGCTTCCATCACCGCCGTTATCTGTGGCACTCCACATCCAGTCATAATTCTAGTGGTACAGATCGTCCCCGGTCCAACCCCTACCCTCACTACATCCACACCAGCTAAAAACAGATCTTTTGCCCCTCTATATGTTCCCACCACTCCCGCAGACAAACTTAAACCAGGGTATGTTTTTCTTATCTTCTTTACTAACTGCGACACCTTATCCATCTGTCCATGAGCTACATCAATACTTACATGATCCACTCCCGCCTTAACCATCATCTCTAATCTCTCCCACTCACCTGTCGTTACTCCAATCGCTCCAGCCACCGCCACTCCAGCTTTTTTAATCTTCACTATCTTCTCAGCCTGAATCTTTGATTTATCAAATCTGGGTAAAATGGCTAACCCGCCCAACTTTCCCATAGCTATGGCCATCTCTACTCCCGTCACCGCATCCATATTAATAGCTATTACTGGCAAACTAAACTTTATTTTTCCCAAATTCCAACCCAAATCTACCTCACTCCTAGAATTAATTTTAGATCTCTTAGGCACCAACAACACATCATCATAACTTAATGCCAATTTTATTTCCCTCATAAATATTCTATTTCCTCACCTAATATCGGCTTATCAACCTCTAACCCAAACCTGGTTTTTACCTTCTCGCCCAAAACCCGCCTTGGTTCATCTTCTCCATGAGTCAGTATCACCTTTTTAACCCCTTTAATCTTAGACAACCACTTCAACAACTGTTCCTGATCTGCGTGTGCACTCATAGAATAAATCTGTCTCATCTTAGCATTCACCTCCACCCTAACTCCATCTATACTTACTCGCCTCTCCCCATCCACAATCTCCCTCCCCAACGTCCCTTTGGCCTGATAGCCAACAATCAACAATCTAGTACTAGGCTTGGGTAAATACTCCTTAGCATGACCCATTATTCTTCCTCCACTCATCATTCCACTTCCCGCCACAATAATCTTTGCCTTTTTATCTTTTCTAATTATCTTCTTCTCCCAAGCCTGTCTGGTCACCACCAAACCTGGAAAATTAAACGGATCATCTTTCTTTGCCTGGTCCGCCAACTCCCTACTATAATATTGTCTATACTTACCAAAAATCTTAGTAGCCTCAATCGCCATTGGGCTATCAAAATAAACCTTCATCCCACCAGGCAACCCACCCTGTCTTTGAATATGATCCAACAAATGCAAAATTCTCTGAGACCTCTGAATCGAAAACACCGGTATTAACAACACTCCCTTATTTCTACTCACTTTTTCAATTTCCTCTCTTAAAATTTTTTCTTCATCCTCATCCTCGTGCAACCTATCTCCATACGTCGACTCCAAAATTACCACATCCGCTTTTTCAGGCGGTTCCGGTGGCAAAATTAAAGGCGACTCACCCGTACCAACATCTCCACTAAACACAACTGATTTCCCCTTTGCCTCTACCATCACACTCACCGCCCCCAAAATATGACCGGCCCTTAAAAATCTAACCTTAAACTCCCCCAAGATTTTTTCTTCCCCAATTTCTAAAAGCTCCACCTGACTTAATAACTGCTCTACCTCCTCTTCCCCAAACAAACTATCTTTGTTATATTCTTGACTAATTTTCACCGTATCATGCAAGGACAATTCTAATAAATCCCTAGTTGCCGCCGTCATGTACACCTTACCCTTATATCCCATTTTTATAAGCAACGGCAACCTACCACCATGATCCAAATGCGCATGCGTCACCACCACTCCATTAAGTTTTTCAACGTCAATCTCTGGTGTCTTCATGTTCAACTTTCTACTATTCAAACCCTGAAACATTCCCATATCCACCACCAACCCACCATTATCTCCCTGCAACCAATAACAAGACCCCGTCACTGTTCCAGCCGCCCCTAAAAACTTAATCTTCATCCACCAATTTTACATCAAAAATCAAACCTTGGTTCTCGTGGCTTAGCAACATTACAAATCATCTCTCTACCTAAAATTTCTTTTCCATTTACAGCCAGTACAGCCTTTTCAGCATCCGCCACTTCCTTCATAGTTACAAAACCAAAACCTCTACTTCTATCCTTATTGTCACCCTCCATCATTACCACTGCATCCACAATCTCACCATATTCAGAAAATAGCTTAAACAAATCAGGCGTACGCATAGAATACGGCAAGTTACCAACATACAATCGTGTCCCCACATCTCCATTACTAGAATTCATCTCTTTAATGATACAATATTTACCATGACTATGAGCAAATCAATAGAAAATCGCCGCTATTGGGACACCCCTACCAAGGCCATTCTTTCCACCCTTCTTTTAAGTCTTACACTTTTAACTGCCGTATCCATTATTCCTCTCACCCTAAAACAAGTAAAAAACAATCAAGAAACTCAAATCAAGGCGGATACCGTCTACACCACACCCTTAATTACCCCCATCTCATCAAACCAAGTAGTTATTTCTTTCTCCACCAAGATACCAGTCACCAGCCAACTAAATCTCATCTCCCCCACAGAAAGGACCGTCCTTTCTGTCTCAGATGATCCCCAAACCTCTCACGCAATTACCTTAGAAAACTTAAAGCCACAAACAAACTACACCTTCAACCTTACTCTTAACCCAGTCAACCAAGACCCAATCACCACCAACGACCACAACTTCACAACACCTTAACTTCCTTAGGCGTTACCACATACTCTGTGTAATCTGTCCCCAACGGATTTTCCTGCACCAACACATCTATTAATTTAAGTTTCTCAAAATAATACCTTATCATCTTCATGCTGTTTCCATGGCAAGAAATAGCCACATTCTCCCCCGTCTTTCTCACTCGTTTCACCAACTCATCACAAAACTCAAACACCCGCCCTTTCACCATCTTCATACTCTCTCCTTTTGGTGGTGCAAAATCGTAAAACCGCCTATACTTAACCGCTTTCACCGGATCGTCTTCCAAGTTTTTAATCTTACTTGTACCACTCAATTTTCCATAATCCCGCTCTATTACCCTATCATCAACCTCAAACTTAACCTTTTTACCTTTCAAGGCAATCTTAGCCGTATCAATGGATCTAGATAGCCGTGAAGTAATACACACATCAATCTCTTTCTCTCGTAGTTTCTCCCCCAACACTCTTGCCTGTTTTTTACCAACTTCAGTTATTTTTGAATCTCTCCAGCCAGAAAATACTCTGTTTCTATTGTCAAAAGTCTCTCCGTGTCTAAACACATAAATCTCCGGATACTTCTTGCTTTCGATCTTAGGCAGTTTCTTCTTAGTCCCACCAGGTTTGATCAAAGACTTCAAAGCCGACACCGTCAACCTAACTACCTCATCCGTATTCATAAACTCTATTATATACTCTAACTATCATGCTTAAAAACCTTCCCCCACCCCCATCTTTAAAAAAACTCATTGGCCCCAGCTTTATTTTATTAGGCCTAGGCTTAGGTAGCGGCGAAATTATTCTCTGGCCCCTCCTTACCTCTATCTACGGACTGGGGCTAGTCTGGGGCATGGTTATAGGTATTACCATCCAGTTCTTCATCAATATGGAAATAGAACGCTACGCCCTAATTTATGGCGAGAGTGTTTTCGTGGGCTTTAAAAAGCTTCTTCGTTGGCTACCAATCTGGTTTATCTTTTCTACCTTCATCAGCTTTGGCTGGCCAGGCATAGGTTTGGCCGGAGCCACCGCCATCTCCAAAGTTACAGGACTAAATAGTCCAGAGATTATCGCCACCATCATCTTTATATTAATCGGACTTATTCTTTCTTTTGGTAAAAGCATTTATAAAACAACCGAAAGTTTACAAAAAATTCTCATCATGGTCGGAGTTCCTTTTATCATTGTCCTCACCCTTTATCTATCAAACTCTCAAGACTTAGTCGCCCTAGCCCAAGGCCTAATTGGTCAAGGAAATAACTATCTA
This sequence comes from Patescibacteria group bacterium, assembly GCA_018817845.1. Classification (GTDB taxonomy): domain Bacteria; phylum Patescibacteriota; class Microgenomatia; order UBA1400; family MFAQ01; genus JAHITH01. The sequence goes on along the minus strand of JAHITH010000057.1, from coordinate 2,688 downwards.
TTTCTCCCGGTCGGTATCTCTCTTGGCACTTTCTTGGGTGCTCTAGCCTACTCTGGCGCTGGCGGCAATCTAAATCTAGCCCAGTCATTTTACATAAGAGACAAGGGTTACGGCATGGGTCATTTCGCCGATAAAATCACCAACATCAGATCCACTAAGAACATCTCTCTTTCCGGCACCACCTTTCCCTTAACCACCCAAAATCTTGCCAATTTTAAAAAATGGTGGCGCCTTATAAACCAAGAACACTTAATAGTCTTCTGGTTTCTAGGACTTTTAACCATGCTTACCCTTGGTCTTTTAGCCTTCGTCACCGCCGGTAAAAGCAGTAATAACCAAGAAGGCTTAAACTTCCTCTTCAATCAAGCATCTACCATAAGCCAAAAAACCCTCCCTATAATCGGTTCCACATTTTTAGGCTTAACCGGACTAATGCTCTTGTCTACCCAGTTAGGCGTTCTAGACTCCACCAGCAGAATCATTTCCGAAAACACCCATCTACTAAAGAAGAAGCCAGGCAACTTAAGCAAAACTTACTTTTTAGCTCTTTGGTTACAGATAGTTTTCGGCATTGCCGTTTTCTCTTTAGGTTTCAACCAACCCCAACAACTAATTATTCTAGGTGCCACTCTAAACGCCTTCGCCATGTTCATCTATACGGGCATCTTGCTTTACCTAAATAATTTCCGCCTCCCCCAACCCCTCCGCCCCCACCCCATCCGCAACCTTATTCTCATCTCCTCCTTTATATTCCTTGGCTACTTCTGCCTCCAAACCCTCCTCTCATATATATGAATGTAAAAATTGAACCCTCATGGAAAAAGATTCTAAAACCAGAATTCACCAAACCATATTTCAAAACCCTAACTGACTTTGTCAAAAACGAATACAACTCTTGTCACGTTTATCCACCCGCCAAATTCATCTTCAACGCCTTCAACTCCACTCCGTTTAATAAGGTCAAGGTGGTCATTTTAGGCCAAGACCCCTACCACGGTACCAACCAAGCTCACGGCCTTTCGTTTTCCGTCCTTCCGCCCACCAAACCGCCACCATCCCTACAAAACATCTACAAAGAAATTGTTAACGACATCGGCAAAACAACAGATACCTCTGGCAATCTAACTCACTGGGCCAAACAAGGAGTCTTGCTTCTAAACGCTACCCTCACCGTCAGGGCTCACCAAGCTGGCTCTCACCAAAACCAAGGCTGGGAAGAATTCACCGATACCGTTATAAAAAATATATCAGACAAAAAAACAGGAATAATCTTTATGCTCTGGGGTAACTACGCCAAACAAAAAGGTATAAATATAGACCGCAATAAACACCTGATTCTAGAAGCACCCCACCCCTCACCTCTCTCCGCCCACTCTGGTTTTTTCGGCTGCCAACATTTTTCTCAAACCAACACCTACCTTCTCTTAAACGGCCAAGAACCCATCAACTGGTAACATCTAATCTATGATCAAAGTATTTTCTCTTCTTTTCATTCTCGACCAAACCACCAAAAAACTTGTGGTCTGGCAAAACCTACCCCATCAACAAAACCCCAGTATTCCATTTATTATTCCCATCTCTATCGTTTTCTTACTTCTTTTGTCTCTCTGGTTTGCAAAAAACCCCAAACTTAGTCTCCTGCTCATACTCATCGGCGGCCTTAGTAACTTTTTCGATCGCCTTACTCTTGGCTACGTCATCGACTGGATTTATCTTCCCTTCTTCCCCCACTCCGTCTTCAATCTGGCCGACGTCTACATTACCACAGGTCTCCTACTCACCATCCCCACCACCAAAAACCTTAAATCTGCACCACCATTCGATCATCCGCAAATTGATGAATTAAAGAATTAAGTAGCGTCTGATAAGGTATATTATTTTTCTTCGCCTTCACTTTAACAAAATCACCTTTCTCTAAAGCTTTTTCAAATTTCATCTCTTGATTATCCAATTTTATTTTTTTCATAATTTATTTATCTTTCTTTGATAGCTTAACAGTACCCAAATCTTTATAATAAAATGCTTTTGAACCCTGCTTGCCATAGTAATCAGGTATAAGACCAACTCGTTGATAACCGCACTTTTCATAAAAAGCATTTGTTTTCCTAACGACTTCATTATCAGCCCAAACTGTTTCAATACATATTCGGGAAATTGGGGACTTAGCAATCTGTTTTTCAACATAAGCCATCAGTTTTTTACCGATACCCTGATTCTGCCAAAACTTGTCAACTGCAAACCAACTTAGAAACCAAATCTCACTTGAATCTCTCTTAAAGTAACTAATAAAACCAACTGGCTGGCCATCAATCTCAGCATAAAACTTTGGATAAATTGGTTCAAAAACTTGCCCAAGACGACGTTTAATCGTCTTCAAATCACCGTCAAAAAATATTTCTGGATATTGTTTAAAAATAAGAAGTAATTTATTTTTGAACAACGGATTGTGCTTAAAAATCTTAATCTTCATTTATGTTCTTGCTCCTCTGCCTCCATGGCCTCTTCATAAGTTTCATGAATCGTCCCCTCTGGGTGGTTTGGGGGTGAATAAACTGTATATAACTTCAAATCTACCTCTCCAGTATTAACAATATTATGCTCGCTCCCCGCCGGCACCACCACCGCAAACCCATCTTTTATCTGCCTTGTCTCACCATCAATAAAAACCTCACCCTTACCCTCATCAAT
>JAHITH010000056.1 GCA_018817845.1 Patescibacteria group bacterium | reverse complement strand
TTACCAGGAACTTAGAGGAGTCTAGTCATCAGTTTCCGGAGCTTAAGAATATTCATAAATGGGTGAAGGCCAAGAGCTTAATTTTGGATGCAGAAGCGGTTGGGGTTGATCCTAAAACTGGCAAGATGTTGCCGTTTCAAGAAACAATTACCAGAAAAAGAAAACACGGAATAGAGGATGCGGCGAGTAGGGTGCCGCTAAAGTTTTTTGTGTTTGATATTTTGTATAAAAATGGGAAGTCTTTGCTTGATAAGACTTATGAAGAGCGAAGAAAGATATTGACTACGACGGTACGAAAAAATAATGTGTTGGTGGTAGATGAGGTGGTGGTGACCGAAAAAATTGACGAGGTTCATAAATTACATGAGAGTTTTTTGAAGGAAGGGTTGGAGGGGGCGGTGGTAAAGAAAATGGATGGAAGATATTTGCCTGGTAGGCAAGGGTGGGGATGGGTGAAGATTAAAGAGAGTGAGGGGGAAACGGGGAAACTAACGGATACGTTGGATTTGGTGGTAATGGGCTTTAATAGAGGAAAGGGAAAGAGGGCTAGTTTTGGGGTGGGAGCATTTTTGGGTGGAGTGAGAAAGGGAGAAAAAATACTTACCTTGGCTAAGGTGGGGACTGGTTTGACCGATGAACAGTTTGGGGAGTTGAAAAAGAGATTGGATAAGCTTGTTGTTGTGGAGAAACCTAAGGTGTATGAAGTTCTAAAAATTTTAGAGCCAGACGTATGGGTGGAACCCGGCTTGGTGGTGGAAGTGGCGGCAGACGAGATCACTAAGTCTCCGAGTCATACAGCGGGTGTGGCCTTGAGATTCCCAAGACTTGTTAGGTTTAGAGATGATAAAAGGGTGGATCAGGCGACGAGCGTGGAAGAATTAATGGGAATTAGGGTGGCTTAAGTGTTATGATATTATGATGGAAGTTGTAAGATTTTTGATTGATTTTATTATTCATTTAGACGTGCATTTGGGGGAGATTATCTCTACTTATGGAACGCTTACTTATGGAATTTTGTTTTTGATTATTTTTGCAGAGACTGGTTTTGTGGTAACGCCGTTTTTGCCGGGTGATTCATTACTTTTTGCTGCTGGAGCGTTTGCGGCCCTGGGGGATTTGAATATTTGGTTGATGGTGGGGTTTTTGATGCTGGCAGCGATTTTAGGAGATACGGTTAATTACTGGATTGGACATTTCTTGGGCCAGAAAATTGTGGATAACCCTAAGATTAAGTTTATTAATCAGGATCATATTGATAAGACAGAAAAGTTTTACGAAAAATATGGAGGAAAGACCATAATACTGGCTAGATTTGTGCCGATTGTGAGAACCTTTGCTCCGTTTGTGGCGGGGGTGGGTAAGATGAGTTACCCGCATTTTATTTTGTATAACGTTGTGGGGGGGGTAGCCTGGGTAATGCTTTTTGGTTGGGCTGGATTTTTCTTTGGAAACATGCCGGCGGTAAAACACAACTTTACCCTGGTGATTTTTGTTATTATTGGTATCTCGGTTTTGCCCATGGTGGTTGAAGCGATTAAGGCGAAAAAGAAAAAGTAGAGTTTTTGATCGAGCAAGGGGGGTGGAATTTGATAGGATTAAGTATGGATTTAATTAGACGAGGTTTGAGTAAGGTGGAGGCGGGGAGGAAGAGGAAGTTGGTGGGTAAGAATGAGATATTAAAAAAGGCGGGGGTGCGTTGGTGGCAGGTTTTGTTTAATCAAGTAAAGTCGCCTTTGATTTATGTGTTGCTGTTGGCGGCTGGAGTGACCTTTGTTATGGGAGAGTACATAGACTCTGGAGTGATTATGGCGGCTGTTGTTTTAAATACGGTCTTAGGATTTGTGCAAGAGTTTAAGGCGGAAAAGTCTTTGGAGAGTTTGTCTAAACTTTTGTCTACCAAGGCTTTGGTTAGAAGAAATGGCAAATGGATGAAGATTGACGCTAGCCTGTTGGTGCCTGGGGACGTGGTCAGGTTGGAGATTGGCAGAACAGTGCCGGCCGATGGGGTGTTGGTAAAAGAAGACGGAGTGTTTATGAGTGAGGCGATACTGACTGGTGAAAGTGTGCCGGTAGAGAAAAAGACCTTTGACTTGGATGGTAAGTATGATGGTAATGATTTTAGTTGGTATGGAAAAGTCAAGAGTGTTTATAAGGGTTTTATGGGGACGGTGGTTGAGAAGGGAATTGGAGAGCTGTTGGTGGTAAGAACTGGAAGTAAGACAAGAATGGGGAAGATTGCCAAGAAGGTGATAAGAAAGGAAATTCAAGAGACGCCGTTACAAGGGCGTTTAAAGATTTTGAGTAAGCAGTTAGCTATGTTTGTGGGCGTGGTTTCATTGTTAGTATTTGTTATTGGTCTGTTGGCAGGTAGGGGTGCTTTGGAAGTGTTTGAGATGGCGGTGGCGTTGGCGGTGGCGGCAATTCCGGAAGGATTAGTAATTAGTTTAACGGTGATTTTGACGGTAGGAATGGGGAGAATATTGAAACGAAAGGCTTTGGTAAGAAAGCTTTTGGCGGCCGAGACTTTGGGTGGAGTGGACGTTTTTTGTTTGGATAAAACTGGAACGATTACGGTGGGTGAGATGGAGGCAATTGGTGGGGTGGTGAATCCCAATGCTACTGTTTTGGAAAGACTAGAGTGTGGAAAAAACGTGACCTGCGACTGGCTGGTTAAGGGAGCGGTGCTCTGTAATGATCTAAGGGATCCGTTGGAAACGGCTATGGAAAGGTGGGCCGAGAAAGGCTTGAGGAAAAGTTTTGATAAAAAGCATCCAAGGATTGATGGTTTGCCGTTTGATCATAAATATAAGTACATTGTTACTTTGCATGATTTTGTGGATGAGAAGGGGCAGATTGAGTTTATTAGCGGAGCACCAGAAGTGGTTATGAGTAAGTGTGGGGTGGATAAAAGGAAAGTAAGAGATTGGGAAGAGGCATTTAAAAAGTTGGGTAGTAAAGGCTACAGGTTAGTTGGTTTTGGATACAAAAAAACCAAAGATAAGAAGAAATTAAGTAGAGATGATGTTAAAGACTATATCTGGGTGGGAGTGGTGGTCTATGAAGATCCGGTAAGAGAGGGAGTAAAAGAATCTTTAGAGGGAGCAAAAAGAGCTGGAATTGATGTGAAGGTAATTACGGGAGATTATAAAGAGACTGCTTGGGCTGTAATAAATCAGGCTGGTTTGGTGGGAGAAAACTTGAATGAAAAATTGATAATGGTTGGTGATGATTTTGTGGGGTTAAAGGAAGGAATGGTACCCAAAAATATAATGGATAGAGTTGATAAAGCGGTACTTTTTGCCAGAATCACACCAGAGCAGAAATTATTGATAGTAAGAATATTGCAAGATATGGGTCACACGGTGGCCATGACGGGAGATGGGGTAAACGACGCACCAGCTTTGAAGCAGGCGGACATTGGTATAGTGGTAAGTGAGGCTAGTGATGTGGCTAGAGAAACGTCGGACATGATACTGTTGGACAATAATTTTGACACGGTTTTGGCGGCGATTGAGGAGGGTAGGGGAATATTTGATAATTTACGCAAGGTGCTGTTGTATTTACTGGCTGATGCTTTTGCTGAAGTTATATTGGTTGTGGTAAGTTTGGTTTTGGGTTGGCCGTTACCGCTATTGGCGGTTCAGATATTATGGATTAACTTAATTAGCGATGGTTTTCCATATTTGGCGTTGACGGTTGAGCCAAAAGAAGAAGGATTATTGACTAGAAAACCTATTGGTAAAAATGTGAAGATTTTAAATAAGGAAATGATTTGGTTGGTTGCGATTATATCTTTAACAGCAGGAGTAATGACCTTGGGAGTCTTTGGCTGGTACTATTTTATTTTAGAGAGATCTTTGGAATTGTCAAGAACTCTGGCCTTTACTATGTTAGGGATTAATTCTTTGTTTTATGTGTTTTCATCCAGATCGTTAACAAAGCCAATTTGGAAGGTTAGCTTTTTTCAAAACCCCTGGTTGATTGCCGGGGTGCTGGCGGGAGCCATGATGCAGTTGATGGCGGTATATCTACCGGTACTGCAGAAGGTGTTTAGAACCGTGCCTTTGGGGTTTTATGAGCTGGGCTTGGTGCTTTGTGGGTCGTTGTTGTTGATAGTGATAGTGGAGGCGATTAAGTGGGGTTTTTATGGTTTAATTAGAGAGGTATGATTTTTGATATTTTAGGAATTGTTGCTTCAAGTGTATTTTTGATATTGGCTACTAGAATGGCTATTGGTGCTTTTGAGCGGTTGGTAGTAAAACTTAAGGTTGATGGTTTGGTGCTAGCGGCTATTATGGTGGCTTTGTCTACCAGTTTGCCGGAGTTGTTTGTGGGAATTACGGCCGCTTTGGAAGGAAAGCCAGAAATTTCATTGGGTAATGTGTTGGGGAGTAATGTGGCAAATGTGTCTTTGGTAATTGGTGGAGCAAGTTTGATTGCGGGGTCTGTTTCTGTGGTGGGGGAGTTTATGAAGCGGGAGTTTATAGCGGCTTTTTTGGCGGGCTTAATGCCACTTTTTTTAATGCTTGATGGTAGGTTATCACGGTTGGATGGGATTATTTTATTGGTAGCTTATGCTTTTTATATTAGAGACGTAGTAATTGCCGGTAAGCATAAGAGTTTGGCCGAGAGAGGTGGTAAAAACCACGGACTACTTACTAGATTAGAGTGGATACATGGTAATCATGTGGATAGGTGGGCCTTGAAACTTGCGTTGGGTTTGGCTGGTGTAATAGTGGGGGCAGATTTACTGGTGAGATTTGCGTCTGGTTTAGCTGGTGATTTGGGTGTGCCGGTATTTTTAATTGGAATACTGGTGGTGGCGGTGGGGACCAGTTTGCCAGAGCTGGTTTTAGAGACGCAGGCTATTAGGAAAAAAAATGTGGCCTTGGTGTTTGGAGACTTACTTGGAAGTACGGTGGCTAACTCTACCTTGATTATTGGAGTTACTTGTTTAATCCACCCAATTGAGATTATGAGTGTTTCCAGACTTTTTGTGGCAGGTGGAACTTTTATTGCTGTTTTTAGCCTATTTTGGGCGTTCTGTATGACAAAGAAAAAACTTGATAGATGGGAGGCCTTGGTTTTATTGGGGCTTTATGTTATGTTTGTGGGGTTGGAGTTGTTGGTGGGTTAGGAGCCGTTGTTTTCAAAAGTTTGCCCTCCTGTGAGATATTCTTGGCGATTGATACTTTTTTGAGTAATTGTTTTTAGATGGAGTTTGGCGTATTGTTGAAGTGATTTTAGTCTACCCTGTTGGCGAAAGCGTCTGAAGGAAACGGTGAAGTGAGGGTCTTTAAAAATTTTAAAGTCTATATTTTTTTTACTAGCTCTTCTTATAAATTCTGCATCTTCTGCAAAGGTAATATTTGGGTTGAATTGACCGATTTTTTTAAAGGCTTTGGGAGTACAGCCGATCATTGCTCCAAGGGCACCGGGGTAGTTTAGTTTATTGGCGGCTTCTATGGTAATGTTGATGAGGGTGGCGATGGCTTTATCGGCTTTTTTTTGTGAATCGGCCTGGCACCAGCAAGTAAAAATTTGAGTTGGTTTTCGATTTAAGTTGTATTTGATACCCTCTAGGAAATATGAAGGTAGACGGTTATCTGCGTCGCAGAAAATTAGATATTTTCCCTTGGCTGTTTTGACACCGAGATTTCTTTGAATGGAAACATTGCGTTGATTAGAGAATGTAATTTGTAGGTTTAGTTTGTTTAAAAATTTACTGGCTTTTTTTGTGGTTTTATCTTCTGAGTAACTGTCTACTAAGATAACTTCAAAGTTTTTAAAAGTCTGACTTGACAGATCTTTAAAGAGAAGTGGTAGGGCAAATTCTTCGTTTAAGCTTGGAATGATGATGGAGAAGAAGGGTTTCATTTTTTTTTGTAAAGCTTGATAAGTTGTTGAGCGGTGTTTTGGCTAGAGTATTTTTGGGCGTTGGAAATACTATTTTTGGATAGCTGGTTAAACTTGGTGTTATTGGTGAAGGTATTTTCAACTGCTTTGCAAGTTTGTTGGTGGCTTGACGAAGCGATGATAGAGTTGGTTTTGTTTAGAAAATTATTAAGACCTGAGTTTTTAGGGATAATTGTGGGTAGACCGCAGGCTTGGGCCTCTAGGTGGGTTAGTGGCATAACTTCGGAGGTGGAAAAACTAATAAAGAAATGATGTTGATTGAGTAAATTTGAGAGTTTTGGACGACTAATGATGCCGGTGAAGGTGATATTTTTATTAAGATTTAGAGACTTAACTTGTTGTTCTAAAATCGGTTTGAGTTTGCCGTCACCGACTATAGTTAGGCGGAAATTGGGAGTAGTTTTTTTTAGTTGAAGTGCGAAGGAAATAAGATTAGTTGGTCTTTTTTCTTTTTCTAACCTGCCGACGAAGATAAGGCTAAGGTTGGTGGAAGATTGGATTTTGGGGCAAAAGTTGTCAAGGTCGATGCCGTTGGGGATGATTTTGGTGTTTAATATGCTTATTTTTTGGAGATATTGTTGAATGGTGGGTGAGGGGCAGATGACACGGGAAATTTTTTGGCTAAAGTGTTTGAGGTGACGATTGAAGATTTTTTCGGTGATTTTTGTACCAATAGGGAGGTAGTATTTAATGTATTCTTGGTAACGAGTGTGATTAGTAAAAAATAAGGGAATAGAAAGTTTGTTGGCTAGGTAGGCAGATAGGGAGCCAATAATAAGAGGATGGTGGGTGTGGATGATGTCTGGTTTGAAACGCTTGATTTTTTCTAGAGAAACGAGAGGAATGCCAATGGGGTAGTTTTCGGCAATGGGACTTGAGAATGATGGGTAACGGATGATGCCGGCCTCGGGGATGTCGACATTGGGATTATCTGGGGCTAGAACCATGACCTTGTGGCCTAGTTGAGTAAGTGAGTTGAAAAGTAGTTGAACGTGGTAGGCAACGCCGTTGACGGAGGGGGGATAGGTGGCGGTGGTGATTAATATGCGCATACTGGTAGAATTATCTCATGAAACTGATTGTGGGGTTGGGGAACATTGGAGAGAAGTATAAAAATACAAGGCATAATGTTGGATTTATGGTGGTGGATGAGTTGGAAAAACATAAAGAGGATTTGGGAAAAGTGATGTTGGTGAAGCCCGCAACTTTTATGAATGAGAGTGGGAGAGCGGTGGCTAAGATGGTTAGGTTTTATAAACTTGATTTGGATAATTTGTATGTGGTGCATGATGATTTGGATTTGAAACTGGGGGAGTATAAAATTCAGAAAGGAGTGGGGCCGAAAGTTCATAATGGAATTTTGTCGGTGGAAAAGGAATTGGGAGATAAGGAGTTTTGGAGGGTAAGGGTGG
>JAHITH010000055.1 GCA_018817845.1 Patescibacteria group bacterium | reverse complement strand
GGGCATTTTTTTCTGTGGGACAATCAAATTTATTTCGTCGAAGATAATATATTGGTAGATCAGAAATTAATTCTGAAAGGGTTTTGTTGGTTGAACTTAGCATGTTTAAGACCTTTATCATGCTGGTTCCCCCGTCTCTGCTTAGCATTACGTCTTTGTAAACTCCGCCGCCGTTACTTTCGAAGCCAAAACCTGCGTTACTTTCTTTCATAGCGGCGACCACATAAGGTGAACCAACCTTGGTTCTAATTATATTTTTACCGATACTATTTATTACATTGCTTACGTTGACTGGAACCACAATAGTATCACTTGGGTTGTTTTTGGCAATGAGGGTGCCAGAGTAATCGCCGGAGATGAAGTTGCCCAGATGGTCTACAAAGATTATTCTGTCGCCGTCGGTGTCGAAACCTATACCAAAGTCTGCATTATTTTTAACCACGGCTTGTTGTAGATCTATAAATGAACCATCGGCTTCTGTGTCTCTGCTTAGTAACTCTTTATTTAAATCGCCGTTTATCATTATTAGTTCATGGCCTAGTTTGGGTAAAACGGTGCGGACAACCTCTGTTTGAACGCCGTTACCTGGGTCGGCTACGACTTTGAATTTTTTGGTTGAGTTTTCAGCCAAGGAAAGAAGTAACTTAACGTAGTTGTTAAAACCGGAGGCGTCTAAGGGTAACTGCTCTGGTTCCTCTGTGGGGCACGAGATTTTCCCCGCTGATTCATAGTAAATCTCGGTTATCTCTAGTTCTTGCTTTTTACTAATTTCTTCCTTGAAAGCAAAAAATTTTAAACCATTTGCGTCTATGTCTGTGTGTGAGCCGGTAACCATAATGCTACCAATGGCTGGAGTAGAAAGAATGGTGTTGTGGCAAGCTGGCACGGGAATGGCACCATGAAAAGTAACTTGACGAGCTAAGGATTTAAGGCCGGCGATGACGTAGTTGGATATTCTGGGACTTGACTGTCTAGAATCAATACCTATTGCAACTAATCCTGGCTGATTATTATCATCGAGAAATTTGGCGAAGGTTCTACCCATATCGAAACAGAACTGGTTGGTGAACATTTCTATTACCTTACCCCTGATTCCACTAGTGCCGAAGAGTGATTTCATAGCGGGCTTGCTAGTCTTTTTTTAAAGTAGTCGACCCAAGGAATGGGGCCTGGATTGACGCCGTTGACCATGGCCAGATAGAAGCTAAAGTACTCAAAGAAAAGAATGGTTTCCAGGGCTTGATCGACCATTGAACTAGACTCTGGTTTAATAATGGTAACAGGGTAACCTTGTTTGGTTAAAACCTCTTTGGTAATTGCTAAGCGATCCTTGATTTTTTGGGGATAGCTTGCAGAGTTTAATAAAATAAAGTGGGTTAATGTTTTAAGTTGTTTGGGTAGAGACAGACCTTCTAGTAAATGGTGATTCAAGTCTGGTAGGTGAAAGTTGACGGCAAAGGTTTTGGCTGATTCGTTGATGTGATTTTTGGCGGCGTAAGCGGAGCCATTTAGGTGGTTGGCGGAAATAATAATAATAGATTTGCCCTTGGTTTGACTGGCTAGTGTTTTAGCTGGATTGGTTTTTACGTTGTTTAAAGAATTTGAGATTGAGTCTATATCTAGTTCTTGGCCGCTAAGTATTTTTAGCCGTTTAAGTAGCCCCAGGTGGGCTCCTAGGGACGAGCCTAATCCCAACCTTGGCTTACCACTTGGATTTTTTTTGGTGTTTAAATGAAATAGGTCAAGGTTGTTTTCAAGGCTAAGTTGTTCTAATTTTCCCCCTGAAGAAATTACAAATATCTTGGCTTTTTTGGCAATAGCGTCTTGAAATGACGAGATGGTTTCTTCTGTGTTACCAGAATAGCTGGAAGCAATTACCAATGTTTTTGAGTCAACCCAGGTAGGGAGACGATAGTTTGAAGAAATGGAAATGGGTAGATTAGTTAAGGCTGGACTTAGGTGTTCAATAATGCGACCGGCAAGAGCAGAGCCACCCATGCCGGCAATGCAAACCTTGTTGATTCCAGTAAAGTTAGTCTTGATTGTTTGAATTTCTATTTCTTCCCAGGCTTCTTTAAGTTGAGCAGGGAACAAGCTGATGGATTCGTAAACCTTGTCTGGATCTAGTTTTTTCAAGGTTTTTTCTTGGTCAAGTATGTGTTTCATGGGCAGTAAGTTCAAGTATACATAATTCAATCTCTATTTTTAAGTCCTTAGTTTGAGAGGTTTTTTGGCGTTTGTCGATTTTGTATAGTTTTTTGTGTAGGTTAATTAGCTGATCGGTGGTAAAGAGAGATGACTGTTTACTTATTTTACTTAGTTGCCACGGAGCCAATCTTAAAGATCCTGGGGTTTTTACTTGTATAAGCTGGCGAACGTGACGGGCTAGCATGAAGAATAACATTTCTAAGGGTTGTCTGGTTGCTACTATTTCGTCTAAAATTTTAAGGTCAAAAGTTTCTAGAAATTTATAGATCAAAGGGTTCTCCTTAAAACTAAACACCTGAGTGGTGGGGAGAGATTTTATGGTAGCAGGATGAATGTTTTTGCTTTCGTAGAGAATAATATTTTTATTGCTGGTTTTTTTTAATATTTCAATTAGTTTTTTCTTGTTGGCAGATTGAGGAAGAGATAAGAGATTGTCAACCACAACTAAACGGGAGCTGGAGAAAAGGCTGGAAGGTGTAAGTGTTTGAGAAAGACTGGCCCGGGAGAGGTTTTTTGCTTCAATTCTTTGAATCTCTAGATTATTGTTTTTGGCTTGATCTAGAAGCTGGTCAAGTTTGTTTTGAGCAGAAACCTGGTCTGGGCCGTGAATAATGATCATTTTAATTTTCCCGACCCAAGGTCGAGGTTTTTTTTGTATTGTTTATATAGTTTGTTAACTACGCGGTGGGTAACTTGGTGAGATCTTCCCCTACCCCGATGGGGAACTAGGGCTCCAGAAAATGTTTTGGGGATATGTAGAAGTTCATGAATAATGACTTGTTGTTGATGATCGTACTTTAAATCACTAAAGTGCTCAGAAATAAATTCTATGCAGTAATGTGGTTTTACGTCTAATGCTTGTTGCCAAATGCGGGGCATGGCGTAGATTCTGGCTCTGGCTCTGGCGGTGGAACCCGTGGATCTGAAGGCACTGACGTTGTTGGCGTCTATATGATTGAGTTCTAAATGCTTTACAATTTTTTTAATTTCTTTTTCTAGATCTGGTGCTTTGGTAAAGATTAAATTAGCCACGTTTTTTTAAGTGTAAGTGATGGTAGGCTTTGGGGGTGGCTACCCTACCCCTGGCGGTTTTCATTAAAAAACCTGTTTGTAATAAAAAGGGTTCGTTAACGTCGGTTATGGTGTCTATGTCTTCTGAAATCAAAGAGGCCAGGGTTTGTAAGCCCACCGGACCACCGTTGTGTAGGTTAATTATGGCTTCCAAAAGTTTTCTGTCTGTTTCGTCTAAACCTGCATGATCTACTTGGTAAAATTTAAGGCCTTTTTGGGTAAGTTCAAGATTGGGCTTGCTTTGGTGTTCAATTAAACAGTAATCTCTGACTCGTCGTAGGAGTTTAAGGGCTATTCTGGCGGTGCCCCTGGAGCGTTTAGCAATTTCTGTAGCGGATTCTGCGTCTGGTTTGATACCCAAGACCGCGCAGGCGTTTTTGATGATTTGTTCCAAGTCTTTAGGTGAGTAGTAAGTTAAACGATGAACCAGACCAAAACGATCTCTTAGGGGGCTAGAAATGGCGCCTGCTTTGGTGGTGGCACCAATGATGGTGAATGGGTTAAGGTCTAACCGTAAAGTTCTGGCTCCTGGACCCTTGCCTAAAACGATGTCTAGTTTATAGTCTTCCATGGCTGGATACAAAGCTTC
>JAHITH010000007.1 GCA_018817845.1 Patescibacteria group bacterium | reverse complement strand
TTCTATAGAAGATGGTAAGAAATTGATAACCAAATTCCCCATCAAAGGGAAAAATCCCGATAAAATTCTAAAAGAATTTGAAAGAGATATTCTCCCGTACTGCACTAATTTTAGCAGTCCTAACTTTATGGGTTTTCCTGACTCAGGCAACTCTGTCGCCGCTCTGGGTGGAGGAATGCTGTATAATTTTTTGCAACAAAATTTAATTAATCAAAGCTTTTGTGGGCCGTCAGCAACATTTGTGGAAATTGCTGTAATTCAATGGTTGAGAGAAATCGTTGGTTATAAAAACATAAAGGTAAACGATATATGGGACGTAGGTGGCGTGATCACTCCCGGTGGTACTTCTAGTAACACCATTGGTATTTTGCTTGCAAGAGAGAATAAATTTCCAGAATCGATGCAAAAAGGGGTACTTGACCCCGATAAGTGTTGGATTATAGTACCAAAGGGAATTGGTCACTACAGCGTCAAAAGTGCGCAAATGTGGGTAGGTTGTGGTAATCGGCTCATTGAGGTTGAAACTAACAACTTCAGATATGATCTGGATGATTTAAAGAAAAAACTCAAAGAGAACAAAGGCAAGATAATGTGCGTGGTTGCTTATGCAGGTGACAGCCGGACAATGACTGTTGATAATTTTCAGGAAATTGCGAAGGTGGTCCGTTCTTTTGATAAAAACATCTGGCTTCACGCCGATGCATGCCATGGTTTCAGCCTGGGTTTCAGTAAAAAACTAAAACACAAGATAAAAGGCATAGAAGAATTTGATAGCATTACCATGGACCCACACAAGGTGATGGTGACACCTTATGTAATTAGTGCTTTGCTCGTCAAAGACCCTCAAAAGTTCAAGACCATTACTAGTCTTTCAGATCTAATTATGCAAGAGCAGTTTGCGTTTGGTCAGATTACTCCCTTTCTGGGTAGCAGACCGTGGAATTCACTTAAATTATGGTTTGTTATGAAAAATCTTGGCAGAGAGGGTTTTGATGAGCTTATTGAAAGACGACATAATCTAGCAAAATATCTAGCTCATAAATTAGACAGGGACCCAGACTTTATAGTACTAAATGAAGTCGAGATCAACTCGGTAATGTTTATGTATCGGAAGGGAATTGACCCAAACAACACCGATAGATTAAATGCCATAAACAAGAGAATCCATATTCAAATAATAGAGGAGGGTATTTATCACCTCCACCAGTTCAGTATTCCAGACTCTGGAAAAGTTAAAAAGGGAGAAACTGTATATCCTCAAAGGTTTATGTGTGGCAACCCCAACACCACAGAAAAAGAAGTAGATGCTATGGTTGAATATGTCCGCAAATTAGGGCAACAAGTAACCGAGAATTCATAAATCATGACAAAGACATCAAGAGATTTTATAGAACAAATTTCACGCTATCTCGCTGATTATTTCAATGATAGAAAATATTTTGCCTGTGTATATGGTTCTTACGCAAACGGCAAAAAGAACAAAGATTCCGATATTGATGTACTTATTGCGACAAGAGAATACTCTGAACCTGATATTGATTGTATAAAGAATTTTATCTTGGATGTTCATAAAAATAATGGATTAAAGCTTGATAATGAGGTTTCGTTTGAAAACAAGCTAATAATTACCTATGCTGATTTTAAAGATGCAGTTAACTTAAAAACATTCCCAAAAGTAAGAGGTAAATATACTGTCCCCAAAGTAGTAAAAAGTAAAAAGTTTCTTTCTTCTAAAAAGATTAAGTTACGATTATCCTTCAATGCTCTAACTTCCCCTCATTTATTTACTGGGAATGATTTGCGTACTTACGAGAAACTTAAAACACGGGCTGAGAAAAATTTAGTATTATTTGCAATAAACGTTTATGGAGAATCTTCTTTCACCAAGGAAGACTTAATTAATGTTCTTCTAAGAAGCAAACATGGGGAAAAAGGTGAAATGTACTTGGGGTACAAAGAATATCCATCGGTTGTAAAATATCTCAAAAATATTATCTATGAAGAAATCTACGGTTTGAAGAGAAAAAATCATAATCAAAAATACAAGGATATTTGATATAATTATATCGTGATTTAAAATATAAATAAATGGTTGAGAGAAATATATCAAACAAAGGCAAGGGAGAAAAAAGACTAATAGGTGTTGCTTGGCCATATGTAAATGGTGAACTGCATATTGGTCATATGGCAGGATATTTATTGCCCGCAGACATATATGCTAGATATAGTCGACTAAAAGGTAATGATGTTTTAATGGTGTCTGGGTCCGACTGCCATGGAACTCCGATTACTGTTGAGGCTGATCAAAAAGGCGTTTCCCCAAAAGAAATAGCTGACCATTATCATAAGATTGATCAAGATTTACTTATTAATACTCTCAATTTAAGCTATGACATATACACTAGGACGGATTCTTCAAACCATGAACAAGAGGTTCAAAAAATATTCACCACACTACTGAAGAAAGGATATGTTTACATAGACAGCCAGGAACAATATTATTCCCCTGAAGAAGAACGGTTCCTTCCTGATAGATATGTGGAAGGTGTGTGTGGGCATTGCGGATACAAAGATGCAAGAAGCGATCAATGCGATAATTGCGGTCAATTGCTAGATAAGGATACTTTATTAAATCCTCTTAGTAAACTCTCAGGTGAACCAGTATCTCTTAAAGAAACTGAGCACTATTTCGTTAATTGGGAAAAGTTGCAACCCGACATAGAGAGATATGTTTCAGAAAAAGGTCCCCAATGGAAAAAATGGGTATATAAAGAAACAAAAGGTTGGTTGAAAAGAGGACTTAGTCCTCGAGCTGTTACTCGTGATATGAATTGGGGTGTGCGCATACCTACAAATGATATTCCAGACGACATGAGATTAGAAAATGCAGAAAATAAAAGAATATATGTGTGGTTTGATGCGGTTGTTGGTTATTTATCCGCCTCCAAATTATGGTCAAAAGAAGGTGGTGGAGATTGGAAAAGTTATTGGTACAACAAAAACGCTAAACACAGTTATTTTATGGGGAAAGACAATTTAGTTTTTCATACAATTTTCTGGCCAGGTCAACTTATTGGATATGATGAAAATTTGCATTTACCTGATCAGCCGAGTATCAACATGTTCTTAAATCATGATGGAAAGCAGTTTTCAAAAAGTAGAGGTGAGAGCATAACAATCGAAGATATGGTAAAAAATTATGGTAACGATACATTAAGATTTTATTTAACTCAGATAATGCCTGAGAATAAAGACTCAAGTTTTAGGTGGAACGATTTTAAAGAAAAAGTGAACGGTGATTTGGTAGGTAATTTTGGGAACTACATACACCGAGTTTTGTCCATTGGGAGAGGTTCTAACATTCAAGCTATCTCTAATAATCAATTATCTGAACCAGTGGTAAAAGTCGTTGAGAGAGCTTATGAAAAATCAGAAAATCACTTAGAAAATTACGAATTCAGGAACTATTTGGATTCACTCTTGTCTATTACCGCTTTTGGAAATATATATTTTAATAGACATAGAGTGTGGGAGAAAAAACACAACGGAGATTCACAGTACTTTCAGCATTTGAAAGATTTATACTACCTAATACTCACTTCAGGTCAATTGATGCGCCCACTTATGCCAGAATCGTCAGACAAGTTGTACTCGATGTTGAGGGTTAATAGACCAGAATTATGGCCCAATAACCCTCAGGAACTTGAGAATTATGAATCACTGATCGGGACAATTGATACATCAGTTAAACCAACTCCGTTATTTAAAAAGCTTGATTAAGAATATTTTATATCAGGAAACGTTATGAAACCAAAGAGTGTATATAAAGGACGTTCTCAAAACGGTTTGGATATTGTCATTCGGTATCCAAAAATGGGTGATGTTAAATCAATGTGTGACTATATGAACAAAGTCTCAAAAGAGAAAACTTATATTACATGGCAGGGCGAAAAAATAACACTTAAATACGAAAAAGAATATTTAAAAGGCCAAAGGGAAAAAATTAAAAACAAGGAATCGATTAAATTAGTTTTATTTGTCAACAGAGAATTAGCTGGCATTTCGGATATTGGTATGGGTAAGAAGATTAAAAGCCATATTGGTAATTTTGGAATTACAATTGCCAAAAAATATAGAGGTAAAGGATTAGGCAAACTCCTAATGAAAAATGTGTTAAATGAGGCCAAAAAGTTACCTCGATTAAAAATAATTACTCTTGAAGTATTCTCGAAAAACAAGAATGCGATTGAGATGTATAGGAAATTTGGGTTTGCTGAGTACGGAAGGCTTCCAGGAGGCAATCAATACAAAGGCGGGTTAATCGATGACGTCTTAATGTATAAGGAGTTGTAACTAAGCCTTAAGCTTTTCAGATTGCATTATATTGAAATTGGAAGCCACCCTTTGTCAAGTACTGAATTTACTGTACCACTAGGAGTTGTTTTTAACGAATGTTTTTGTAAATAGAATTCATATCAATCTGAGTAGAAACACTACTTATCAACTTTGTAATTTCACCGTTCTCTATTTTCGCAAATCTCTTGTTGAAAAACTTTTCCGACACAACAGGCTTGCTATTTTTGAGGAGATATATTATTTGTAGATTTCTTATAACTTTATGAAGGTATTTAATAAATTGTAAGAAATCATTTCGGGAGCTGGATTTCTGAAGTAGCTTTAAATCTCTTGAGATTTTATCGGAATAATGCTTAATAATTTTGTCTTTAATTTCAGCTGTCAACTTGACTTTTCCCAATAGCTTGTCTACCCATCCATCTTTTTGATAATATATTTTCCCTCTCTCTAGAGCCGAAGAAGCAAGAGATAAAAAGGAAGCGAGGTTAAGAAAAAATGATAGAGCCAGACTGGAAACTGATATTAAACTAGATGAGAGAGCAGATAGGCAATTAATGGAGATAAAAAGAATTCAAAGGGAGATGAATGAACAGATGGGGGCGTTGATGAAGGAAGTAAAATCCTTAAAAAAATAGTTTAGGAATGATCCAAGTAAGAGTTTTGGGGTGAACAATGCCAATGCCGTTAAAGCTTTTAAGTTTTAGCAAGTGTTTGTCCATAGAAATAATTAACCCAGCTTTTGCTTTCAAGGCACATTCAAGGATTCGGTCGTCTGTTGGGTCGGTTTTGACAATGCTTAGTTTCTCTACTGGTTTAACCAAAGTCGCCACCTGAAGAATAAGTTCAATGAATTCCTGACAGGTTTCTCGGTTAATTCCAAATTTCTCTGATAGTTTTCGTCTTATTTCTTTGATAATTGCGTTAGAAATAAAAAGTTCTATCTTACGTCTTTGGGCTAGTTTTAATATATCTGAGGCAAGACCTTTATTTAAAAACGCGGCAATGTAAATATTGGTATCTAATACCAGTTTCATTTTTCTAGATACTCTTCGATTTGGTCGTAAGATTCCAACCCCAGTTTTTGGGCCAATACTTGACCTGTTTGTTGAAGTTTTGCAAGTCTTTTATCAAAAGAGTAGCTCAAAAATGCGTCTCTTAATAGTTCGCTTTTAGATCTTCTTTCGTTTTTGGCAGTTTCTGATATTTGTTCGGCAATATCTGGTGGGGCGGAAATATTGATTACCACGGTATTTCTATTCATAGTATTACTGAGTATTACAGAAGAAATGTACGTTGTCAAGTGTTTGTTCTGTCCGAAAGGTATAATTAGGTAGACCTTGCCGGGTCATCTAATGGTAGGATAGCGGACTCTGAATCCGTTCATCTAGGTTCACCCCGCTTCTAGCGGGATTAGTCCCGCCAATGGCGGGAAGTCCTAGCCCGGCAACAATCATAATAAAGCCTTGACTTTGGGGGTTTCTAATTCAACTCTGACTTCTTTTGCTTCGGGGACTTGTTTTACAATATCTGCTTGAATTTTATCAATCAAAATTTCTATTTGGTCTGTAGTTAAACCGTCTTGTAAATTTACTTCTATATCTACCAGTAAGGTATCTGTACCAATATGCAAAGTTCTTAAACCTATTACCTTTTTAACTTCTGACAAAGCTTCGACAGTGGATTTAATTTTATCTTCAGTGTCGAGCGACGCACTTTGCCCAACCAAAAAATCTTTCGCACTTTTTAAGATATAAATTGCCAATATCGCCAAGGTCGTACCAATAAGCATTGCGCCTAGGCCATCTAATTTTTGGTTGTTGCTGAATTTATAGAGCAAAATAGATATTAAGCCCAATATTGAAGCTAGTGTACCCATCAAATCCAAGACAAAAGCAGTTTTGGTTGCAATAAATGCCGAGTGAAGAAAAATTTGTAAAACATTCTTATAAACACTTTTGCCCAAAAGTCTTCTGAAACTTAAAGACATGGCGTATCCATTTGTCAATATTGACACTAACAGAACTACGATTACCAAATTAACGTTATCAATCGGTTGGGGATTTAAAAATCTTTTTAATCCTAAATAAAATGACACACCTGCAGTTATCAGAAAAGTTGTCAGGGCTGAAAGAAAAGTCCAAAAATATGTCTCCCTACCGTAACCAAAAGGGTGTTTATGATCCGGTAGCCTTTTTGACTTTTTAATACCGAAAACCAAAAATCCAGAAGCTAAAAGATCAGCACCTCCTTGTAAAGCTTGAGAAAACATGACAACGCTTCCAGAAAGTATTGATACCAGTAAGTTTATTAAAACATCACTGATATCTACCAAGAAGGATACTTTTACTACTTTTTCTGAGGTTATAGAAATTTTTTTATCCTGCATGGTTTAATTATAAATAAATAGGTTCTTATCCCCTTCCACTAAGTTTCGTTGACTTCATTTTCTAAAACTTTTTCTACCCGATTCATGTCAAAAGGCTTGAGCATTCTTTGAAGTTGTTTGTCTTGAGAAACATCAATATTATTTTTCTTTAAGATAAGCATCATCAACTCTAAAACCTTAGATAGCTCTCTTTCAGAATAAATGCCGATTTGCAAACTTATTTCCTCTCTTAGGTCGGAAATTTTTTCTTCCCGATTCTGGGAAATTAAAACAATGATGGCCAGAAAAATAGCCTCTAATGAAACAATCATTGTTAGTAAACCAAAAGGGAAAGAGTCAAATGGTTTGATTCCGGGAATTAAATCTAGATTGACCAATAGCCAGATAATAAACCAAGTGGCATTAATGCTCAAAAAAAGAACTGTCCCAAACTTTTGGGTCAGCAAATCAGCAATTTTTTCTACCCAATTTCTTTTGAGATTCGCTTTAGCCTTAATGCTTTTTATGGCCATGTTTTCATTATATCAGGTGGGCTTTTGCAAACACTTTCAACAAAATAGGTTCTAATACTTGTCCACCCTTGGTGGATCGTCCAGGCTCGCCAACACTTAACGAATGAAATGAGTGCAGATTGTGAGCGTAACTAAACCTTCTTCTGCTACCAAGGTACACCATTATTTTTAATCAAACCATTTCCCTGTCTCTCTTCGGAGTTCTCTGGTGGCAACTTCCTGAGCCCTATGCCTTTGAAATCTTAGTTCCATATCGTGTTGAGCCAAAAGAGCCTTAGTTACTTTCTCAAAATCTTCATCATTTATTATTCCCCAGTCATTTTTTCGCTCAATTAATGCCTGTTCAAGTCTTGGAAATGTCCTCGTGTCTTCATCAAATCTTGCTCGAGTAACTAATTCTCCCAGTTTTTTGTCTTTTAAGCCCATAATTCTAAGCAAATGAATCGAATCATAAGCTCTAAGTGCATCTTCAATGATCCTTGATTTTAGTTCATATTCATGAATGACATGCCCAGCAATTTGGAATTTGTCTGTCGGGTTGTCCATTGCGGAAGGTGAACTGGCAGATGCCTCGTAAGCATGAATTTCTGCAAGCATTTCGTCATTATCCAATTTTCGTGCCAAACGACGGGACAGTATCCCAATAGCTGATGAAACACTTAAGGCAACTAGCAGTCCATATTTTTGTAAAAGTGAAAAGTAACTTACTTGTTGAGATGTAGATAATCCCAACATAATCGCTCTTTGACCCTTGCTCCATTGTAAGTCATGGGTCAATTCATGATCCAAGCTAGAAACAAATTCCGGAAGCCTACCTTCTGTTGCCAACATCAACCACATTTCCTCCGAAGTGGGTGCCTTTTGTGGAACAACCACAGTATCAAGAATTGAAAAATAACACGCCATCACACCCTTTTTCTTCATGCCTTTTGTAAATATTGAATCAGGTGCTAAAAACAAAACAAATGCTTTATACTTGCCATTTTCTAAACCCGTTAATAAGGCCGCACTTATTCCAACCTCTTCCAACTCATCAAGGTAGTTTGTTTCTTTTCTTAGGCTCAAAATAGTAGCGTCAAAACCCGCATCCCTGTCTTCCTTTGGTATTTTGCTCATCAACAACTCCGCTTGTTGGGCAGTTAAGCCAACAGGTTTATTCAAATATTCAAATTTTTCATCAAGGTTTTTAGCATAATCCTTAAGTTTTTCAATTTTGGGATTACCGATTTTAATATTATCCAATCTGGAAAACCCATCAACAATATTTGTTTCCCATCGCTTTCGCATCCAGTCTTCCGGAGAAGAAATTCTTTTCCTTAGTTCCGATAATCTAAAACCCTGTTCAATACTTTTTTCTGCTCCTCCAATATCCATAATAATATATTATTCCAATAATGGCTATATGTACAGTTTTTGTTGAATCCCAAAATCATGCGAAATCCAGCTAAGCTGGACTAGCTTGGCAACACTACCATTTTAGCCTTGGAAATAAAAATAGGCTTTTTTACTGTGATAAAATAGGTTCTAATACCTGTCCGCCTGTGGCGGATCGTCCAGGCTCGGACAGTATCCAAACCTGCTACAATCCCTGGCATGAGAAAAGAAAAAATAACTTGCTTGCTTGGCTGTGGACAAAAGGGTCGCGAGTGGGCAGGTCAACAAAAAGGCGGGCTGACTTTATGCCTTGACCAAGACATTGATTGTTTCGGAGCTCTTCATCTTGAATCTCCTGATTTAATTATTGGAAGTGCACTTTTATTACCACTCGGTAAGGGTTCCGTAAATAAAATTCATGCTGATTTTCTTCTAAATGCAGTTTTTCATTGTTGACAAAAGAGAAATTATTCATTGGGTGAAAGATAACGTGGCAACAATTCTCCAAATTGGTCCAGAAAGCCTAGAGATTAATCTTGTGCCAATAACCACAGATGACCATAAGCGTTCTAATGCAAAAAGTTTAAAGGTAATTCAACAGCATCCAAATGGAGCCAAAAAAATTGTTTTAAAAAAACACCCAGCACGTGATTGGATATAATTTGAGTATGGTTTTTTATGTTTATATACTGCGGACCTCGTCTAATACTTTGTATATTGGTCAGACAAGTAATTTAGAAAAAAGAATGGAAGAGCATAGAAACAAAACAGCACGATCGGCCAAGTATATGCGTTATTTTAAGTCTTTTGAGCTGGTGTATTCTGAGGAGTGTAAAACCAGATCGGAGGCGATGAAAAGAGAAGCCGAGCTTAGAAAATTATCAAGACCGCAAAAAGAGGCTTTGATTGAGTACAATGGTTCGAACCATTGTACTGGGGAGGATAAAATAAAAATTGGGATTAGAATTCGCAGTTGATATACAATAGAAAGAGTGAAGAAGAAAAACTTTTTAAAAAATAAGTTTGGTTTGGGGTGGGTGGTTTTGGGGGTGAGCCTACTTTTAAATGTTTATTATGTTGGCGTGGGTGGGTTACCAAAGCACGATGAGAGTATTGCTGTGGAAGGGGTGATTGATGGTGATACTTTGGTGCTTGATGGTAAGGTGCGGTTACGGTTGAGGCATCTGGATGCGCCCGAACTTGAGTTTTGTGGTGGTGAAGAGGCGAAAAAGTTACTGGAAGAATTGGTGATTGGGAAAAGGGTAATTATTAGAGATAAGATTTTGGACCAGAGAGGTAGAGCTATGGCTTTGGTGTATGTAGGTAAGGACTTGGTAAATCGGCATTTGATTGAAACGGGTTGGGGCAGATATCATAGTGATACTAGTGAGGTGGCTGATGAGTTAAAGGCTTTGGGACTTGAGGCTAAGGAAAAAGGCTTGGGAGTGTTTGGTCCAAAATGCTATCAATGGGAGAATAGCGAAAACCCTAAGTGTGTGATTAAGGGAAATATTGCACCTAATAACTCTAGTGAGAGAATCTATCACATGCCGGGGTGTGTGCAGTACAAAACTACGGTGGTAGAAAAAGACAGAGGTGAAGAGTGGTTTTGTAGTGAGGCAGAGGCAAAAAAGGCAGGATATGTAAAATCGAAGAGGTGTTAAAGGCCTAGGTCGTGGCGGATTTTTTTGATTAGTTGGTCGGCGTAGTTTTGGACTTGTTCTTCGATGTCTTGGGCGATTTTTTCCTTAAGATAATCTAAGATTTCAGGATCGTAGGGGGCGTTATGGAGATGAGATAAAAATGTTTGGTGGTGTTTTGGTTTTAGTTTACTTAAAGTGAAATCTATAATTCCTTGATGAAGAATATCATCTACCAATTGTTTGATTTTGCTTTTGTGGTTATCTTCGCCCTCTGCTTGATCTATGAGAACTAAGATTTCTTGTTTGTTTATTAGGTGATCGTAAAAGATTATGGACATGGTTTAGATTTTACTAGTAATTGGACCTAATGGGATAAGGTTGTCTGGATCGTCTACGAATAAGAACAAGACCAAACCTTTTCTACTGCCTTGGTGAAGGTCTAATTCTTTCATTGTTTCTGGTGAGCCACCAAACTGCTTGCCTGTCCAGTTGGCTGGACCAGCGTCGGCTAAGACAGTAACTACCGCTTGGCCGTTGGCGGGGTTAACAACAAGAATTTTTCTGTATTTGTACCAGTCTCTTAAGAACCTAAAGTCTTGATTCCAGTTTTGAAGGTAAAGGGTTTGGGCCACGGAGTAGTATTTTTCCCTGAGATAATCTTGAGTGGTAAAGTCTTGACGGGTGGGAGCAAAATAACCCCAGGCACCTTTGCCGGGGGCGATACCGGCTATCTGTTCGTCGTCGTGTTGATCTATGGTGTCACCTGGGTATCTTTTTAAGTGTTGCTCATAACCGATGTAGCCCACTTGATGATTAAGACTTTGATCATTTAAAGTGGCTTTAACCGGAATACCTAGTGTGTTTTGAATATTCTCTTCAATTAATTTGGCGTTGTCTGGCGAAAGTTTGGTTGGTTGGTGGGGAACAATGGAACTTAATTTTTTGGCTAGATTTGTTTCAAGTTCCTGTTCAGAAACTTGCATTGGGGGGCTGGCTACCACGGGACCCATGGGGGTGGCAAGTAACGCACCTACCAGACCTGCCCCCGCAAGTAGTTGGGTGGATTTTTGTCTTAAGTCGTGGGCCAAAAGAGTTGACTTGGTGTAAAATTTTTTAGCGGCCTTGTGTTTTAGAAGTTTTTTTCTGGTGCTTAGAGAGGTTTTTTCTAAATTGGCAATGGCGTTTTGGAGAGCAGAAACCTGATTCATTTAAGTAAAGTTACGGACTTTTGTAGACGTGATAAAGTTTCTTTTTTACCCAGAATGGCTATACAGTCAAAAAGTGGCGGAGTAACGATTTTGCCTGTAACGGCTAAGCGCAAGCTCATAAATGCTTGGCGTGGTGAAAGATCGGATAACCCTTGAGCTTTTTTTAGTAATTCATGTATGGACTCTGGCTGAAAATCTTTTAAATCTTTAAGATTATCCTTGACCGTGTTTAACCAACTTAGAGTAATTGCTGGACTGGCCTGACTATTGGCCAACAAATTTTCTTGAGTTGGAGTGGAAAATTTAAAGAAAAAATCGATTAGGTTGTTTATTTCACTTAACTTGGTTAACCTATCTTTGACTAGAGGAATTATTTTACTTAGATTTTTTTGCCAGTTTTTATCAATAAAAGGCGTAAGTCTTTTAGTTAGATCTGATATATTGAGTTTTTTTATCCACTTTGAGTTAAAGTAATCTAGTTTTTGGATATCAAAAATGGCGTTAGATTTACTTATTTTGTTTTCGTTAAAAATCTTGATCATTTCTTTCATAGAGAGAATGTCTGAATTGTCTTTGTATGAAAAACCTAAGTAAAGCAGAAAGTTGTTGATGGCTTCTGGTAAGTAACCCTCGTCTTTATATTGAAGAACGTTTTTGGCGCCGTGACGTTTGCCAAGCTTGGCTTTGTCTGGACCCAATATGAGCGGGGTATGCATGAAAATTGGTGGAGTCCAACCAAGAGCCTGATAAAGAAGTAGGTGTACTGGGGTGGAAACTATCCACTCTGCTCCCCGGATTACATGGCTAATTTCCATAAGATGGTCATCGATGACAACAGCTAGGTGGTAGGTGGGGATGCCGTCGGATTTTAAGAGAACTTTATCATCTACTTCTTCATTTGGAATTGAAATTTTGCCCTGAATCAAGTCTTTCCAGGTGGTGTAGCCCGTTTTTGGCATTTTAATACGAATAGCACCTTCGTCTTCATAGGCTGTACCATTTTTGATTAATTGTTTAGCGTATTTTTTATAGAACTTAAGGCGTTTGGTTTGAAAATACGGACCCTCGTCTGGGGTGTGGCCAAGGAACTCGTTTATTTTGTACATGGCCTCTATTGATCCGGGGACGAAACGTTTTTGGTCTGTGTCTTCTATACGAAGAATGAACTTGCCTTTATATTTTTTGGCTAACAAATAGTCAAAGAGGGCTTGACGGGCGGTGCCAATGTGAGGAATACCAGTAGGAGAGGGTGCAATTCTAGTCCGGACTTTGGTTTTGGTCATACTTGATAGTATACTTGATGTAGATGGCAAGTTTAACCGAGTCGGCAACAACAGCAAGAAAAGCAATTAAGTTTGGAGTAATTGGATTTGTGGGCATTAGCCTGCTTTGGTATGTGGGCGGGTGGGGTGTTAAGTTATATAAACAATACTTTCCTCCTGCTCTTCCGACTCCATTGGCTGGTTTTGGAGAACTTAGGAAGGTTAATTTCCCCAAAGAGAGTGGTAGGCCAGAAGTGTTGTTAGAATTGCCTACTGGAGAGATTCCTACCTTTCCAGACAGAATGACTGTTTATCATTCGCCCTTAAAACGAAGTAGTTTTTTAAACGCAAGCAAAGCAGTTGAGCAGGCGGCTCAATTAGGGTTTACCTTTAAGCCCATAGAGACATCTAAAACAGAGTATGTTTGGAACAATCAAGACCAGTTGGGTTCCAAACTGACCATGAACATTGTAACCGGACATTTTGAACTAACAAGACAGTGGCAGAATAATCCGGGGTTGGCAAGTTTGGTTAATTTTAAATCTGACGCGCAGGTTTTATCTGCTGGGGTAGGTTTTTTAAGAAAAAGTGGCGTGTTGCCTGATGATATTTTGGGCGAGGAAAAAATTGGTTACTTAAAAGCAGATAGTGGTAAGTTGGTTCCGGCCTTATCATTGTCTGACGCTGACTTTGTGCAAATTGATTTTTTTAGAAAAAATGTAGAGGAGGTGGAGCTAGAAACCAAGGAAGTTTTGGCAAGTTATCCTTTTTATAGACCCATATCTGATAAGGGTTTGATTAGGCTGGTTTTGTCTGGGTCTGATGACCCGAATGAGAGATTGGTTCTTTTTGAAAATGAATATCATGCAGTGGACTACACCAGATCTAGTACCTATCCAATTAAGACTGGACCACAGGCGTGGGAAGAGTTAAAAAATGGCGGTGGTTTTGTAACTGATGCTAGTCCTGATACGGGCAACATAAAGATAAGAAGGATGTTTTTGGGGTATTTTGATGGAGGGGTTGACGAACACACTCAGCCTGTTTATGTATTTCTTGGAGACAAGAATTTTGTGGCTTATGTCTCGGCTATCACAGATGAGTGGTTGAAGTAGTTATTACCAGGAGAAGGAGTTGTAAACCCAAGAAATGATTTGTTCTGTTTCACCGAACCTGTCTTCTGAACCTAAGACGGTTATTAGAATTGGACGGTTGTCTTGGTTTACTAGGGTAATAAGGCACTCGCCCGCTTCTGGTGTCCAGCCTGTTTTGACCCCCAAGACACTTGGAACCACTCCAAGTAGTTCGTTGGTTGAAGCAAGGGAGTACTGGTTACCGTTTATACTGGTAATTTCCTTATATTTAGTACTTACCGCTTGACGAAAAGTGACATTCTTCAAGGCAAACTGGGTCAATTTGGAAAGATCTTGAGCGCTGGAAAAATGGCCCACGTCTTCTACCCCAGAAACGTTGTTGAAATGGGTTTGTTTTAA
>JAHITH010000054.1 GCA_018817845.1 Patescibacteria group bacterium | reverse complement strand
CTACTAATTAAACATCTAGGACAAGTTTTTTTTAATCATAATTTAACTTAGTTTAAATTTGAGACAAAGTCTACACGATGTATCAAATTAAACACCTATTTTTAGCAACACATTTTGACCTTTATACCCGGAATGACAAAACAGTGTCAATCATGAGATAATAAAAGAGATAGCCGGGGTGGCGGAATTGGTAGACGCGTAGGTCTCAAACACCTATGAGGGTCAAACTTCATGAGGGTTCGATCCCCTCCCCCGGCACCACGTAATAAATTCTCTCAGAATTTAAACGTGGTTAGTCACGTTTACATACAACACTACTAGAGTGGAGTGGGGTTGGCAAATTTTTAACAATAAAAAAAACCCCGAGCTTGTTTCGCATAATTGCGATACAAAACCCGGGGGGTAATACTTTTGTAGTCAATCTACTGCAATCGACATAGCTCACCTGCTCCAGCTGCAATTTCATCACCTACGGAAAGATCGTCAACCTCACTTCTTATAAGAAGAATTTCGGTGATACGGATCATCACACTTGCTGAAGATTCAGATACAACTACTGCGTTGCATTCAACGTGGTGGGAACCTAAACCAGCCACGTAGTAAACTTTGTCACCAGGTTGAAGAAAACGGAACTCTTCAAACAAAAGACGACGACCTTCTTGTGCCAAAGCAGCATTCATTTGTTTAGCAATGACGGTTGGTTCAAGGTTCTTGAAAAGATGCTCGACAGGTGTCAGCCTTCCAACCTGAGGAGGAAGGGACTCATACCAAATACCAGCCTCGAGCAATGTGCCATTTGGCAAAACAATGCGGTTGAGATCATAGGCTTCATCTGAAACAAGATACGATTTTCCTTTATATTCAAAACTAATCATCTTGGATCTCCTTTTGAACTAAAATAGTTGAAGGGGTGGCGTTTGAATCGATTGAAATATAAACGTGCTAAGAAGTAGAAACGAAGATATGTTTAATATATCAAATTGGAATGAAAAAAGCAAGTTATAGGCTACGATTTGAATTTAGTTTTCCTTGGGGCTAGGTAATGGTTGTTGTTTTGGGAGAGCTGAACCGAAGCCCCCCCGCACCACACAATAAATTCCTACTCCTGTCTCTTAGACATACCATGAAACCTAATCCTGTTTCCCTCAAACCTTAAATTTAAAGCCATCTCTCCCATCCTCATCGGCCCATTTCTATGCTTACTTATCGATAGCTTAAAGTTTTCCATATTCTCATCATCCTGCTTATACAAAAACATCACCACGTCCGAATCCTGTTCAATCGATCCACTCTCCCTCAAATCAGCCAACTGCGGAATCTTCTCACC
Source organism: Patescibacteria group bacterium (assembly GCA_018817845.1). Classification (GTDB taxonomy): domain Bacteria; phylum Patescibacteriota; class Microgenomatia; order UBA1400; family MFAQ01; genus JAHITH01. The sequence goes on along the minus strand of JAHITH010000054.1, from coordinate 3,752 downwards.
CCTAGACTCCACTGCACGATTAAGTTGCGAAAGCGCCAAAACCGGAATCTTCAACTCTCTAGCCAAATTCTTTAACCCCTGAGAAATTATCGCTACCTCCTGTACCCTACTATCATACCTTCCACCGCCAACTACTAATTGCAGGTAATCAACCACCAAAAGCTTCAAACCCACCTGAGCATGCAACCTTCTTGCCTTAGTCCTCATCTCCAAAACCGTCTGACCCGGAGTATCATCTATATAAAGTGGCGACTCAGCCAAAATTCCCATAGCCTCAGACAGTTTAGTAAAGTCATCCCCACTCAAGTTCCCTGTTTTCATCTTCCAAGCATCAATGTTTGCCTGCGCCACCAATATCCTATCAACCATTTCCAAATTACTCATCTCCAAAGAAAAATAACCCACCGGCATCCGTTTTTCCACCGCCACAAACTGAGCTATATTAGTAGCCAATGAAGTTTTACCCATACCCGGCCTAGCCGCCAATACCAACATGTTACTGTCCTGCATACCAGCCAAGGCATTATCCAGATCAACAAAGCCGGTTGGCACACCCCTTAAACCACCAGAGTCCTTATGAATCTCGTCTAACCTGTCAAAACTCTCTGCCAAAGCGTCCTTAACTGGTATAAACGATTTTTTTACATTCTTCTGAGACAAAGAAAACACCGCCTGCTCAGCTTTATCCAACACGTCATCCAACACCATGCCATCATCAAAAGCCCACTCCCCCAACTTTGCCCCCAAACCAATCATCTGCCGTTTTATAAAAGTCTCCTTTAATATATGAGCATACTTCAAAATGTGAGCCGCCACCGGCACTTCATTAGATAAAGAAGAAAGATACGCTCGCCCACCCACCTTAACCAAATTCTTTCCTTTTTTAAGCTTGTCAGAAACGGTCAAAACATCAATTGGATCTCTATTTTCATACAGGTCCGTCATCGCCTCAAATATCAGACCGTTAGACGTACTATAAAACATGTCTGGCTTCAACACCTCTGCTACCTCCGTCACCGCGTCCTTATCAATCAACAAAGCCCCCAAAACTGACTTTTCCGCTTCTACTGAGTGTGGTGGGATTTTAGGACTAGGCATTTTGTATTTTCTGGTAATGTATTAGCATCAATTTTGACCTTATCCACTCCTTCAAGCATTATCTCCAAACTAGAACTGTCCAAAAACTCAGCCAATTCTTTTTCTTTGTGCCACATTGGCACCACAATAGAAGGACTTATGTTTGAAATCAGCTCCCCCAACTTCCCCCCTACCGGCAACAACAAAACATCCACGGGGCCAATCTCCTCAATTTGCTTTTCACTCAAATCATGACTTAGATTACCCAAATGACAAGTAGTTATTCCATTTTGCCTAATCACCATTATTAAATTCTCTTCCCCTTCCTTTATCACCACTACCCCCACTCCTCCAATTTCATACTCCCCTTCTTCAGAAATTACAAAGGTCTCCTCAACAAAACCACCATCTTTTTGAGCACGAGACAAGGCCACAATGTCACACTTTTGTTTATCAAGCGGGTTAATCACCAAAATCATCCCACTCTTAAACCTCATTCTAAAACTAGATTGCCCCAAATACTTCAACTCCATAGTAAAGACATATTAGCACAAATTTGACTTCACTTGCTATACCTGTTATTGTACTTGTTACAGACAAACTTATGCGTAAAGAAATAATTTTAGCCATAATTCTAGGTATCATACTTGGTGGAGTCATAATTTTTGGTATAAATCTTGCTAATCGTCGTCCCGCTGCCGATCTTGCTCCGGCTTTAAGCATGCAGAGCCCTGCTCCACCGGTCCCCCTCCCCACTCTCCAAATCACCTCCCCGCTCAACAACAGCGTCTCGTTCCAAGACAGCCTTACTCTAACCGGTAAAACCTTAGCAGACGCCTGGATCGCCCTAATCTGGGAAGACAGTCAAACCATCATTCAAGCAGATGAAACTGGTAACTGGGAGCAAGAAATAAACCTAGTTGGTGGCGAAAACATTATCAACATCACCACCAGCAACGGACAAGACTACCAAGAATCAACAGAAATCACCGTTATTTACACCACCGCCCAATTACCCACTCCTACCACTCAAGAAACCGCCTCTCCTAGCACCGACGTAAACGAAAATCTAAAACAAAGAATCCAGGAAATCGTCAAAGATAAAACCAAAACCACCACCACTCTAAAGGGTTATGCTGGTGTAATTACCAAAATTAATGATATTAATCTTGTGATCAACATCTCTCCAGACAAAACACTTCAAATAACCACTAACGACACCACCACCATTGTTAGATTAGGTAAAGAAATCCCCCCTGCCTCTCTTTCCATCGACGAAAAAGTCATCATCATCGGCCTACTAGACACAGACGAGATTCTTTCAGCCAAACGCATAGTTACCGTAAAAGACACCACCCCCACTACCAAACGTCAAACCACCATCGCCCCCCTCTCCCAGTTAGAGGTTCCGAACCACGCATTTACTATAGGTAAATTCAACGTAAATATTCCCAAAAAATCCAATATCGATGTTAGTGAAATTACAGAAAATCAAATCGTCATGGCCATCATCGAAACCGATCTAGAAGACAACACCAACACCCTCCTCTCCCTCCAACCTTTGCTACAATAAAGGTCATGAGCAAAAAAACCACCCCACGAACCCACCATAAGGACAGCGAACTTAAAAAAGATGCTTTATTGGCTTCCAAACTTATATCCAAAGCCGAACCTGGGGGCACAAACCTTAAACATATAGCCAAAGAACTAAACATATCACTGAAATAGACATACATGTTCCAAGGCTCCCAAAACTAGTACTGAAGGAGAAGTGATTGACTGTTTCCTTAACCATGATCACACTCCAGAAGTGTAATTTCTTTAGTCAAAGCCTTTTCTCTATCTGCCTGCCCCAAACCGAACCTCGTCATATTTACCAAACGCTGGCATTATCCATTCTTTAAGTGGAGATGGAGCTGGGCGCATTTTAAAAGCTTCTCTAAAACTTTCTAAAACCGTTACTCTCCTTCTCTCTAAATTTTCATTCTGTGCCGGATACCCTAATGGATAAAAATAAATTCCCCAAATGTCTCTTCCACGTACTCGTATTATTTTAGTATGTAAATATCGTCCCTGAGAATCCCTTATATGCTCTGTCCTGTTCCAAGAAGGAGAACTTTCTTCCAAACTCTCTGCCACATAAATTGGAAAATGAAACCCTCCCCCAAGCCTTTTCAAACGAAATCGACCTTCTTCCGTCCTTTTCATTAACGTACTTAAAAAAGTTTCTGGATTATTAGGATGGTCTATTTCAAATCTTGTTGATAACCTTGTGCTTCGATAAATATTTTCGACTGTTGACTCAGGAAACTCGATTAAACCCTCAGCAAAATTTCCAGCATGATTTAATGTTTGCCTTGCATACCACCCTGCATGCTTTCTTGAATCATCAACACCTACCCCCTTCTCAGACAAATAAAACGCAAATGCTCCCTCCAAAGAATCACCATACCTTAAAAGTTCTGACGCGGACGTATTTGGACCAGCTTCTATTCTCATAGTATTAGTAATAAATTATGTATAGGGTATTATAACAAATAAATTCGCCAGTTTGTCAAGCCCCAGTCTTGCCCAACCCAAAATGGTCCTGAAATAGATTGACATCCAATCGAAAAAAGGACTTGAAAAAAAACGCGAACCGTCAAAACGGTTTCCCTAAGCTCATCCCAATTTCT
>JAHITH010000006.1 GCA_018817845.1 Patescibacteria group bacterium | reverse complement strand
TAATTGGTAGATCAGGAAAAGTAATCAACGCCATTAGGCAAATTGCCAGAATCGCCGCTATTCAAAAGGGGATCAGGGTCAGAGTAGATCTTAAAGAAGAACCAGCTCCTGTTTTAGAAGAATAAACTACCTTGCCTCTCAGTCTGCACACCAATCCCGTCCTGAATAACTTTGGGGGTAGTATAAAACATAATTTCACCCAACAACTGCTTATTTTTATCAGTAAAACTTACTATTTTGTCTAATTCCACCTCGGCCAATCCAGACTCAAAATACGTCACCTCCATCTCCAACTGACTCACCCCTTGCTGGTTAAACAACTTAGATATCTCAGACAACGACAATTCAGAAATAACCGAAACAGGCAAACTGTTACCCAACAAATCTATAAATCTTATTAATCTATCCGATCTTCCTACTAACTTCAAATTAACTTTATGCTTTTTCAAAATCCCCAAGTTATCCTTTGCTTCAATCACCCCTCCATCTACCTCATAAGCCTCTAATGTTACTCCAGCACTAACACTCACCTGTCTTAAACTAGAAAGTATCAAGCCTGGATCAAAGACTGTAGGCACCGCTACCCTCAAAACAGTCATTTTATCTTCACCCAAATTTATCTTGAAACTCTCTACTTGATCAATCGAATCAGACAAAACCTTTAAAGACTTTTCCAACCCGACCAACTCCCGTTCGTTCTTATACAAATCAGAAAATCTAGGCCAAACAAACAAGCTAGATACTAAAATGGCCACTACCAGACCCACAAAACTATAAACCAACTTCTTTAACACTTCTTCATTCACCCAATCAGGTAATAAAACCCCAAAAATCTTCTTGGTTATCATATTTTTAATCTAATTTTCACCTTGTAAGTACCATCTTCTGTTCGGCTTAAAGACTCCTGTTCAACCACCCTAAATCCAAAATTCTCTTCCTCTTGCTTTAATTTTAAATTAGTTTCAAACCCTCTGTAATAATCAATATTATCAGCAAATACTATAAACGAAATTTCATCTTTTTTTGTAAAACTCACCCCCGCCAACGATGTTCCACTGGTTAACCAACTATTTATTTCCAGCAGATACTTCTTGTACTTATACTCCACCTCTTTCTCTCTGGCAATTTTCTCTAGCACTCCTTGAGCCCAAACAAAATTTTCTACTGAAGTTTTGTCATTCTTAAACACATTATTCACAACCTGTATCTCGTTTTTTGTCCTAGCAATTTTACTTCTTAAATAAACCAATCTACCAGCAACATAAAAGGACTGCAATAAAAAACCACCCACAGTCAAAAATATAATCACACTAGCTAATAAATTAAGTCTCTCAATCTGTCTTTTTCCTACCCACTTAGTCTTAAGTAAATTTATTTTAGCCACATTATTCTCCAATTGCTAATCCTAAGGCGGTTGCAAAAACAACCCCACTAGCCTTTATTTTTTCAGCTACTTCTATCGTACCAAAAGGATCACCCATCACTACATCCAATCCAGTTTTCTCAACCAACACACCCGTAAATCCCTTAAGAAAAGCCCCACCACCAACCAATACAATTCTTTCTATCCGCTTATCCTTCTCTGTATTTGAAAAATTAGCCATTACTTTTTTTATCTCTACCGCCAAGCTATCCATCAAGCCAACCAAGGTATTATATATTTTTCCTTCCACCTGCGATTTATCAACCCCATAAACTCTTTTATATTCCTCAGCTTGATTTACCGGTATCTTAAAGGTTTCAGCTATCATTCTGGTCATCGCCATACCGGCCAACGGCACCACATGGCTCAAATATATTTGTTCTTTTTCCACCACAACCATCTTGGTAAAACTGGCTCCCACATCCAATATCAAACTTACTCCCTTGTCTGCTGTAAACCCAGACAAACCTCTGGCTAACGACAGTATCTCATTTTCAATTCTCTCTGGCTCCAACCCCGTTAACGTCAAAAACTTCACATACACCTCGCTCACTTTTTTGGGAACAGCCACCACAAACACTTTCATTTTCTCATTACCAATTTTTTTCTTGGGTTTATCAATCACCACCCAAGAAATTTCGATTTCATCTGGAGGAAAGGGGACCACTTGATCCAACTCCCACTTTATAGCAGACGCTAATTCTGGAGTACTCATAATCGGTAATTTTAAGATTCTAGAAAACACCAAAGACTCCGGAATAGACAAAACTACATTCCTACTCTTCACCCCAGACTCTTTTATCAATGCCTTAACCGCTTCCACCAACTTCGTCTTTTGCTCCACGGGTAAATCCAAGTCACTTCTGCCCACCGGATTCACAGCCATGCCAACAGCTTCCACGTTTTTATTACCTTTTAATTTTAAAATTTTAATCGAACTACTTCCAATATCTAATCCAAAATAGGCAGGCATATATTTCATTATACCGTCCCGCTGCCGATTTTGCTCTGGTCTTTTAGACCGCAGAGTCGGGACTCCAATCGGAATGACCAGAGTTCGATGGTTCGAACCATCGAACTAATTCCCACCATATCAGTTTCGAGGCTAACCCCCAGCCTCAACCCGCGGGGTTGAGCCTGGTTACCGTTCCTCGCTACGCTAGACCCATACTTTAACAAAGGTCTCACCTTTGTTAACCAAAGGCCGTCCCTGTCACCCCGCCTGCCCCCACCGTCATTCCCGCGCAGGCGGGAATCCATCTATTAAACACATATGGTAATATACAAATATTACTAATATAAACATCTCAACTTCGCATATACAGAAACGTTGTACAAAATAGCAGAAAACTTTAGCTAAATTTATGAATAGAGAAAATTCCGCAAAAGCATTACAGGAATTATCACCAAAAGAATTTCTTGCAAACAGAAGGAAATTTTTTAGTGAGGGAATAGAAAGACGCAATTCTCTTCTGCAAGAATACCCTCATCTTGCAGGTTTGGAGATTAGTAAGGGTTTACAAAAAAAAGAATATAATGCATGGCAAACTATCTCTAATTTTAAGGATGCAGAAACAGAATTGCAGGATATCGAAGATAAATTAGAAGCTATGGGTTAAATCGTCTTCTGCTACTTCTCCGTTCCTCGCTACGCTAGACCCATACTTTAACAAAGGACGATCCGTATTTTTACTGAGCCAGCCTAGCATTAGAATACAACACCCTATCAAACACCGCCGGAGCCTTCTCCATCTCTTTTCTAAGCTCCAATCGTTTTTTTACATCAACATCAGCAGACACAGAATATGTCCCAACAGAAGATATCACCACCTGTTGATCAGGTAAATTCCCCCCCACTGGCTTCACACCAATCTTACTGGCAGAGTACAAAACCATAATTCTTAAAAGCTTACTAGTGGTAGGGGATACACTTATTACCTTACTACTCTCAAATACTGTTTCTTTAAATGTCCCACCACTACCTGGAATCGAAAAATTATTTGCCAAAACCCTCCAAATATCACCATCGTAAGCATACGAATTAACCAAATAACTTCCACCAACAACCCTATACTCAGATATCTTCACCGCCGTAGAAGACCCAGACGAAAAATATATCTTAACCCCATTCACACCGCTATCTGCCCCCTCTATCAATACATCAACCACATCACCTGGATCCACCAAATCAGACACCATTCCAGTACCACCCTCATCCAAGTAATCAGCAACATAACTAACTCCATCACCCAAACCCGTTACCGGCACCGAACCTTGACTTAAAAAGGCTTGCTCTACACCACTTTCGGCACCCTTGAGAGCCTTTATTCTCTCGGTATCTAAGGTTTGCGTTCTTAAATTAACAGTAGACCTGCTCGCCAAAGAAACCACCAACGTACCAACCACCGTCGCCGCCAACACCAATATTAATACCACTTGCCCGCTTTCACTTTTTCTTACCATTACTTCCATTCTATACTAATAATATCCAGAATTTTTCACCAACACCTCAAAAGAATAACTTTCCTCAACAGGCACCACTTGATCATCTTTCTCCGCCTGAGCACGATAACTTACCACCACTTTTTCTTGCTTCCCATAACCACAAACCCAGTTAAATTCTATTGCATTAACCTTCATCCCCTCCGGACTAACCATTATCTGTTGACTAGGACTAGAAGAACTAGAAGCAATAAAATCCGATATCAATGCATACTCTGTTTGCCGACCATTTTCAGCCACAACTAAAGTATTTCCAACTACTCCGCCCGAACCAGCACTTAAACATACCGAATCATCCTGCCCTTCAACCCCTACCACCTGCCCATATCTAATTAATAAACTCATCGAATTTTCCACCACCCTACTTGTGCCATCCAAAAATAATTCATAATCAATTTTTGCACCACTTCTTAAAGATTGATAAAAAACATTCATTCCTGCCCCAATTACCACTATTAAAACCCCAATTACCACCACCAACTCCATTAATGTATAGCCGTTATCTCTCATAATCTTGTTTTAGTAAATACCTTATCCAAGCTAACACTTGAATCTCTACCACCCTCTTGCCACGTCACCAAAACCTTAACTTCCACCTTGTCAGTAGCAAAAACATAAGTTGTCTCACACACATAGTCAACATCACTACAATCCTCAGTTCCATTTACTCCACTAAAAAATCCCGTAATATCATTTTCTTTATTTTTTTCTATATTCACCATAACCTGCTTGGCCAAATTTAAGGCCTCCTGTCTATTTCCTGCTACCCGCATACTCTTTAGCGATCTGGTAGACACACCAACCACCGCCACCGTCACCAACACCAAAACCGTCAAAGCAACCAGCACCTCCAAAAGCATCTGACCATCCCACTGCCAATTCCGTCTCATCCCTTAAGTCTAGCAAATCTAAGGGGCCTTTTGAGGTTCTGAAACACTACCAGCCTTAGAAACTTCTAAATCATATTGAATATCATGGTTAAATACACTAATAATTGTAGACTCAGTAGAACCACTAGGTACCTTAAAAACCACCGAACCACCAATAACAAACTTAGTTCCGGTAATAAAACTTAGAACAACCGTACTTGGCTTACAAATACCACCACTAGGGTCCCTTGCCAACAAATTTACCTCACTTCCAGAAAAAACAATTTCAAACTCAGCCACACTACTACAACCAGAAGGAATCTCTACTGCACTAGATTTTATCTGTACCTGCCTAAGCAGTACCGCCAAACTGCGAGCATCACCCAAAACCTCCCTCCGTTCCTTAAAAGAAACTAAAGACACAATACCAAAGGTAACCAAAACCATCAAAACCCCAATCACCACCACCAACTCAATCAATGTATAGCCCCGCTTTTTATTCATGGGTTACTAAAACTACAACTTCCTCCACCTTCCAACGTACAACTAATTGTATAGCTAGTAGCCGAAGACCTTGTATAACTATAATTACCATTTGTCTTTGGATCCTTTGGCGTACTAGTCAAATAAACCACACTATCACAAGTAATATTATCAGGAGTATAAATCGATAGGGGATAACTACCCGCTTCAGTTCTGCATAGCTCCAAGGCTGATCTAATCGTCTCAATATCAGCTAATCTTCTTGCGTTCCTAGATTTTATATTAGTGTTTCCAAACGACGCCACCGCTGCCCCCGTCAAAATAGCAATAATAGTAATCACCACCAACAACTCAACAAACGTGAATCCAGTTCTCTTCATTGTAAATTCCCTACACAATAATAAGTCTTGTCACCTCCCCAAGAACACGTAGCATTTGAAGCATTACCCTTCCCCGCCACCTCTAACTTAGCACATATACAGTAACTTGCTACAAGACATTTTCCTGCAGCGTCTGAATAAATATATGGTGCAACACCCACCGGATCCACCGGCCAACTGCTCTTCATATAAGCCCCAGCACCACTACAAGTGGTAGGATAAACATAACTATTTTCAGAATAATAAACTTCTAACGCACTCTGCACAGCTTTCAAATCTGCTTGTCTACGTGAATCACGCGATTTTTTTTGCGCACTGGTATAAGCCACGGTCGCCAAACTCACCAAAATAGCAATAATACCTATCACTACCAACAACTCCAACAGCGTAAATCCTTTTTTATTCTTCATGGCTCGGTTAAAGTATAGCTTACTCCACTAGTACAAATGACATTATTCGTCGCATCTTTACTTAAATCACCCGCGTTCTCCAAACAAGCCACCAAATCATATTCAAGCGTCTCACCCACAGTTCTAACATAACTATAATCCACCCAACTTCCATTCAACTTCTGCTGCTTGGGATCCATTGGAATTCTCTTAATATGATTAGGAATCAAACTTGCCAAATTCCCAGTATCAGGATAATGAACCGACGGTTGATCATTTTTATACGACTCCAAAGCATTCTGTAACTGCTTTAAATCACTTTTTCTCTGCACATCTCTGGCCCTTTCCCTAGCCTGTTGAAAGTTAAACGCCGCCATACCAGCCAAAACACCAATAATCGAAATCACCACCAGCAATTCAATCAACGTAAACCCTTTATTCTTCATTCTACTTCTACTCCATACTCTGTTAATTTATAGGTACAGTTTACACCACTAGCACATTCTTGAGTTAAACTCGTTCTATAATCCTTATCCTTATTATTCTCCAACACCGCATACAAACCAAAACTCTCTCCATCGCTTTCATAATAATAATTCAAGCTTGATTTAGGGTCGCTAGGTAGTTTAGACATATACATCTGCTCAGTTCCTTGTATGTCAGTAGAAAATTCTTCTCCCCACACACACACATCTAAAGGGTTACCGCAACCTTTTATCTTACCACCACTTCCCGCTGGATATTCCCCAAAATCCTCATTAAATACCTCTAAGGCTCTAGCAATCTGAGACAAATCACCCTTTCTCTTTGCATCTCTAGATTTTTGCATGCTAAAAACATAACCAGCCAAACTAAGTCCCGAAATAATCAACATAATTGCCACCGCCACCATTATCTCCAATAGAGTGAAGCCTTTTCTCATACCATTCATTGTAGCATTCCCATATACCAATTCCACAAATCATTACCCCAAAGCAAAGCCACCACTATTCCCACCACCAAAAAAGGACCAAAAGGTATAGTCTGCCCAAATTTTTTCTTACCCAACAAAATTAACAATATCCCCACCACCGACCCAATTATAAAACCCGCCATCACTCCCACCAAAGTTCTTGGCCAACCCAATAAAAGACCAATGCTAGGTGCAAACTTCACATCTCCAAAACCAAAACCTTTTCCTTTTGTAAACCACCACAAACACCAAAAAAAACCAGTTAACACAATCGCAGACAAAACTGCGTTTAACAAATCTGCCATCATCATCTGTCCACTACCAACCAGAATTAATCTATAAAAAAGCACCCAAGAAAATAAAAACAAATTAACCCCATCAGAAATTACTCCATACTTCAAATCCGTTAGAAACACCACCAATAAAGCCATGCCCACCACCAACCAAAAAACAGGCTGAACTATGCTCCAAGGGCTACCCGCAAGCAAGAAAAACGACCTGCCCACCACAAACCACCACACAAACAAAACCGCCGTAATTGATTCTATCAGGGGATAGCTCCAATCAATTGGTTTTTTACAGTAAAAACACTTACCTCTTAAAAGCAAAAACGATATCAACGGAATATTCTGCCACCAACTTAATTTCTTTTTACATTTATCACACCTGGACCTACCGGATAGGGGAGAGCCCTCATTAACCGTTCTGTACACCACCACCCCCAAAAAACTCCCCCACAACAACCCCATTAAAAAAATTACTCCAATCACCCTTTACTCAAAACACTGCAAACAATTCCCAGTAGTATCAGTACATGCTACCGTAAGTTTTTCTATTTTATTGGAACCAGGAGTATATAACCACTTCGTCTCTGAATCATTTCTTGTAGCCTTACCCTCGGGAGCGAAACAAACCATAATACTACTATTATCTTCAGACGAAAGATACATCTTAAAATTCACAGCATCTGTAAAAGATTCTTTTAACTCTCCATCGTTTATAAGAGGTGTTATGCACGTTAACACAGATTTTAATTCAACCACCCCGCTAGCTCTAGGTCCTGGAAAAGCTGTCCCTACTGTTCCACCAAATACACAAGGAGTAACGCCTAAACCAGCAACTCCCCAAGGAAGATTGGCATGAGTAGCATAAAATCGCTGAAAACCACTCATTAATGTAATTGCAGCATCTCTGTTAGTTGCATCCCTAGCCTTCTTTAACTGCTCAAACGGGTCAATAGCTGCTAGTAACCCAGCCGCCAAGATACCCAACACACCAATAACTATTAAAAGTTCCATTAACGTAAAACCCTTCTGCTTAGTCATTTTTTATCAATTAATTTATATCTATCCTTAACTATGAACATCTAGAACTGACTTGTCAAGTGGTAAATTGGCAAGATCACCGCCGCCACCAAAAGCCCTACTCCCACACCCATAACTATCATAATCAAAGGCTCAATAGCCGTAGTCAAAGCTTTAACCTTGGTAGCACTTTCAGATTCGTAATACACCGCCAACCTAGTTAACACATCGTCCATCTTACCCGTTTGCTCACCCACGGCAATCATTCTAGTCAACACAATAGGGAACTCCTCTATATTACCAATACCATCGGCCAAACTTACCCCCTTTTCCACCCTAATAGCCACCCTTCTAATAGCATCTCCAAAAATCCTGCTTCCCAAAGTGTCTGCCACAATTCTTAAAGCATCTAAAACCGAAATACCAGCAGATATCAACAATCCAGTTGTTCTGGCAAACTTAGCTACAATAATATCCTTTTTTAACTGACCCCAAATGGGCAACTTAAACTGCAGCTGCTCTACCAACAAACCCCCGATTTCTGTCTTTACCCACCTTGATAAAAACACCACTCCTCCACCCACACCAAACAACAACAAGTACCAAAACTTAACCATAAAATCAGATATTCCTATTAATACTCTAGTAATCATTGGCAACTCAATTCCCATGTCTGTATACATCACCGTCATCTTAGGCATCACAAAAACCATCATTATCACCCCCACCGCCACCATACCCAACAATACAATCGCTGGATAAACCAAGGCTCCTTTAGTCTTACTCCTAAACTCTTTTTCAGCCTCTAGGGTATCAGCCATCCTCATCATAACCTTATCCAAAAGCCCCGCCGACTCACCCACCTTAACCAAAGCAATATATACAGAACTAAAACCACCATCGGATTCCTCAAGAGCCAAGGCAAACGACTTACCCCCCTCAACCTCGGTCAACACCTTCCCCAAAACCAACTCTAAACCAGGACCCGACTGATCTTTTAGAATACCCAAAGCATCCACCAACGAAAGCCCCGCCTCTATCATAGTAGACATCTGCCTGGTAAACACCACTATCTCATCCAACTTAGGCTTGTTAAATTTACTCAACAAGTTAGCTAACTCATTTACTTGATTTTCGGACACCGAAACGGTAAGTAACCCCTTACCCCTTAAAATCATTGCCACCTGTCTTTCACTTATGGCCTCCAGCACTCCTTCAACCATCTCTCCTTTCTCGCTCCTAGCCTTGTAATTATACGTTTTCATATTATTATCCTAAAAGTCTAGCCAACACAGTCGGCCTTAGTGCATAAGTCAAGGCCACTTGTTTATCAACCAACCCTTTGTTTACCAGCTCCATTAAACTAGCTTCTAACAAATGCATACCCATTTCTGAGCCAGTTTGAATAATGTTATCAATCTGGTGAATCTTACCTTCTCTAATGTTCGTTTTCACCGCCGGAGTAACAATCATAACCTCCGTCGCCACCAATCTTTTTCCATCAATTGAAGGAATTAGTCTCTGAGAAAAAACAGCCTCCAAAGAACTGGCCAACTGAGATCTAACCTGAGCTTGCTGTTCAGACGAAAAACTGTCCACAATTCTATCAATCGTCTGCGCCGCCGAGTTTGTATGTAAAGTCGCCAACACCAAGTGACCCGTCTCAGCCGTAGTCAGCGCCGCTTGTATGGTTTCCAAATCTCTCATCTCTCCCACCAACACCACATCTGGATCCTGTCTTAAAACAGACTTCAAGGCCTTACCCCAAGACTTAGTATCTCCACCCATTTCCCGTTGAGAAATTACCGACTTCTTATTCTCAAACACAAACTCAACCGGATCCTCAATGGTAACAATGTGCTCAGTTCTAGTCTGGTTTATCTCATCAATGATCGCCGCCAAAGTAGAGCTTTTTCCAGAACCGGTCGGACCGGTCACCAACACAAACCCTTGTTTCAATTTAGCAAAAGAGTGACAAACAGCTGGCAATCCCAGTTCATCCACAGTAAGTATCTTGGTAGGAATATGCCTTAAGGCCGCCGCCATAGTCCCTTTTTGAAAATATGTATTCACCCTAAATCTGGCCAACCCCGGTAAATCTACAGAAAAATCAAGCTCCTTAAACTTTAAGAATCTCTTTTGCTGGTCAGCGGTCATCAAAGATAAAACTAACTCCTTAGCCGTCTCTTTGGTCAACACCACCGCCTCGACCACGGGTCTTAACTTACCGTAAATCCTAATAACTGGCGGCACCCCTACCACCAAATGCAAATCAGAAGACTTTGTATCAACCACATTTTTTAACAACTGTTCTATTTTCATACTTGAGCTACTCTAATAACTTCTTCTATAGTAGTAATACCTTCTAAAACCTTAAGATAACCATCTTGTTTCAAGGTTATCATCCCCTCAACCACCGCTTGTTTTTCTACTGTTCCGGCATCCGCTCGCTCCATTACCAATCTAGCGATCTTTTCGCTTATTATTAACACCTCAAATACCCCTATCCTTCCCAGATAGCCAGTATTACCACACTGAGCACACCCCTTACCTCTATACAATAATATCTCCTGACCATTTTTTTGTGCCTCCGCCGCCCTTTCAACATTAGACTTCAAAAAACCTTCATACAGTCCACCCAAAACTACCTTCATGTCCTCAATAACGGCCTTTTCTGGCACATACGCCACCTTACATTTATCACAAGTTTTTCTTAAAACTCGCTGAGCCACCACCGCCGTCATAGAACTAGCCAGCAAAAACGGTTCCACCTTCATGTCAAGCAATCTTGGCAAAGCTCCAGCCGCCGAATTAGTATGTATGGTCGAGAAAACCAAGTGACCAGTCAACGAAGCTTGGACCGCCAAAGCCGCCGTCTCCTCATCTCTAATTTCACCCACCATTATTATATTAGGATCCTGCCTTAAAAAAGATCTTAAGCCCGAAGCAAAAGTCAAACCAGCCTGGGGGTTTACCTGCACCTGATTAATCCCCTTCATCTGATACTCCACAGGGTCTTCTAGGGTAATAATGTTCACCTTAGGTGTATTAATCTTGGTCAACATAGAGTAAAGCGTAGTAGTTTTTCCAGAACCCGTTGGACCAGTTATTAAAATAATCCCATGGGGAATATTTACCGCTTGCTCAAGATTTTTCAAAGCCCTACCCCTTAATCCCAACTCTGGTAGGCTAGGCACCTTGCCCGACTTTTTTAATAACCTCATCACAATCTTTTCACCAAACACGGTTGGTAAAGAAGAAATTCTTAAATCCACCTCGCCATCCTCGGACTCAAAATTGAACCGACCGTCCTGGGGCAAGCGTCGCTCATCAATCTTCATTCCTCCCAATATCTTGATTCTAGAAATCAAAGAGGCGTGATACTTCTTGTCCAATGTCAACTTTTCTTCCAAAATTCCATCAATTCTATATCTAATTCTGGTTATCTCCTCCTCGGGTTCAATATGAACGTCACTAGCCCTTAATCTAATTGCGTGTTCAAGCACCTTTTTAACAATCTCAACGATCTTGGGTTCCTTAATGATTTGCGATAAAGACTCCTTGGTCACCGTTTTAACTCCCACATCATCATTCATGTCTCCACTCTCAGACAGCACCTCGGATACCTCGCCAGTCAAGCTCTGCAGATACACCTTGTCAAACAGGTTGTTTATGTTTTTTTCAGACACCATCATCACCTCTACCTTATAACCAGTTCTTCTCTGGAAAAAATCAATCGTCCCCAAATCACTTGGATTAACCATCATCACCTGCAAAGACTTTTCCTTTTTATCAAGCTTAATAGGAATCAATAAATAATTCCTAGCCAAACTTTCTGGCACCATTTTTAAAAGCTCCGGCGAAATCACCACCTCCGTTTCTCCATAATAGGGGATACCCAACATGGTGGCTTCCGCCTTCACCAAGCTTTCTTCATCAACTTGCTTTTCTTCTATCAAAATCTCTTTTACATTCTTACCCAAACTCACAGCCTTCATCCGCACTTCCTCAGCCTTTTCTTCAGTCAACTTACCCAAACCAACCAAAACAGTCAAAATATCTTGCGCCATCATAACTTAACTATACTCTACAACCCGCTAATCTTCCAACCCTCAAGCAAAAACCGACCCAACAACAATTT
>JAHITH010000053.1 GCA_018817845.1 Patescibacteria group bacterium | reverse complement strand
TATTATTTCTTTTGCTTTTTGGGCAGGCCAGTCTGGAGGTAGAAGTTCAAATGGTAGATGGGGGTCTTGGGCGACTGTTGTTAGATATTGATGGACTACTTTTTGATGATCTTTTTTGCTATGTTTTATAACCTTGAAATATTCCGATTTTATTGAATTTAAATTCCATAAATGATTAATGGTTTTTTGATTTGGTTGGAAGTGTGTTTGTTTGCCCCGGAAAACCAGTACATGCTCTGATAATTTGAGATTTTTAATAAGCTCTATTAAACTAGAATTGATTGGATGTGGGGAGATATAAAGGCTTTTTTGGAGTTGGGCAAAACCTACCTGTTTGAGTTTCCGGCGGAGTTGATTCCTTGTATTTTTTTGGGATTCTGGAATATCAAAAGTGGCCAAACACCATTGTTTGTTCCAGGTTTTTTGTTGTAATAAGGTCAGTGGAAATTTATCTTGTAAATATTGTTTACCCGTGGTTGAGAGAAGTATTTTAAGTTGTTCATTTTTTAAATTAACTTCCCTATTAATTTGTTTGGCTTTTATTTTTTTATATAGTGTTTTGGTGTAATTTGCTTTTTTGTAATTAGGAGGAAAATACCAGTTTAATTTGTTGTAACGCATAGCATAACTGCTTCCCACGAGACAGGTTTCTGTGATGTCCCCTATTACAGCTAAGCCGAGTAGAAATAAGTCTGAAGGAGATATTTTAACATTCATAAATATCAGTATACCTTAGAATTGGACGATCGTTTAGCTGGGGGGGATGGTTGGGAACATCATTAATATTGGAAAAATATCAGGAAGATGCCAGGAAATATCAGAACGGTGGAAGAATGGGAAAATGGGTTATCTTTTGTTGACGATGGCGGTGGCGGCGACTGAGTCGCCAGCTTTGTTAAAACGCATAAGAATGACCCCTTGAGTTGGCCTACTTAAAACGGTGATGTTTTTAACCGGTAACTTGATGGCTTGGGCTTTGGTGGTGGTAATGATGAGGTGGTCGGAGGTTTGGTCTACCAGGCAAGCTCCGGCGATTTTACCTGTTTTCTCGGTTACATCGGAGACTTTTAGTCCCTGCCCTCCCCTTTTCTGGGCTGGGTATTGTTCTAGTGGAGATCTTTTACCTAGACCATTTTTGGTGACTATGAGAAGATCTCTAAAGACTTTTTTGCGTTTGTCAGTTGGTTTAACTTGTTCTTTGGTGAAGCACTCTTGGGCAACAACGAAGTCGTCTTTTTTTAGAGTAATTCCTCTTACTCCCATTGTGTCTCTTTTGGTGGCTCTGACGTCTGTTTCTTTGAACCTTATTGATTTACCATCCTTGGTAACAAGTAAAATGTGGTGCTCCCCTGTTGTTTGATTTACCCAGACCAGATTATCTGTTTTGGTTAAGTTTATGGCGATGAGGCCGTTACTTTTTATGTTAGCGTACTCTGATAAAAGAGTACGTTTGATTGTACCTTGCCTGGTGGTAAAGAACAGATAGGAGTCTTTTAGGTCGGTATCTTTTTGACCCAAAGGTAAGATTGCTTGAATTTCTTCATTCGGATCAATGTTTATGAGATTGATGATTGCTTGGCCTTTGCTGATTCTTGATCCGTCTGGTAACTCCCAAACCTTTAGTGAGAATACCTTGCCTTTGCTGGTAAAAATTAAAAGATTGTCGTGAGTATTGGCGTTGGTTAAGAGCCTTATGTTGTCTGTTTCTTTTACGGACATACCAGACACTCCCTTTCCTCCCCTTCTTTGGCTTTTGAAGGTACCAGAAGTCATACGTTTGATGTAGCCTGATTTTGTGAGAGTGACAATGACTTCCTCTTGAGGAACCAAGTCTTCTTGTGAGAAGTCTTTTATGGAGGAAGCAATTACTTTAGTTTTTCTTTTGTCTCCGTAGATCTTGGTTAGTTCGGCGAGCTCGTCTTTAATTATTTGAAGTACTTTTTCTGGTGATTTTAGTATGATAATTATCTCTTTAATTAATTGAAGTAGTTGGTTATATTCTTCTTGAATCTTTTCTCTTTCTAGGGCCGCCAGACGACGTAGTTGCATTTCTAATATAGCCTCTGCTTGTAGGTCGGAAAGTTTGAATTTGGCGGTTAGATTTTTTTTGGCATCTACTTGGTCCTTGCTCTTTTTAATGGTCTCGATTATTTTGTCTATATTGGCTAGAGCGATGAGCAAGCCTTCTAAGATATGAGCCTTTGCCTTGGCATTAGTTAGGTCGAATTGACTTCTTTTTATAATTACCCCCTGGCGGTGGATTACGAATTCTAAGAGAATGGTTTTAAGGTTAAGTAGGCTAGGAATACCCTTAGAGGTTAGGGCCACAACGTTGGCTGGATAGTTAATTTGTAGGTCGGTGTGTTTATATAACTGATTTAGAATACTTTTTGGTCTTGAGGCTTTTTTTAAATCAATGGCCACGGTTAGGCCTTTTCTGTCTGACTCATCTCTTAAGTCTTTTATACCTACAATTTTCTTTTTTTTAACCAGATCGGCTATTTTTGTAATGAGTCGGGCTTTGTTTACTTGGTAAGGAAGTTCGCTGATTAGGATTTGGAAGTTGCCTTTTTTCTCTACTATTTCAGCTACGCCCCTAACGGTAATACTGGCTTTGCCGGTAAGGTAGAGTTTTTCTATTTCTTTTTTGTCGTAGATAATTCCGGCTGTTGGAAAGTCTGGCCCCTTGATATGTTTGACGAGGTCGTCTACCTGGGCTTGTGAGGTAATTTGACCGGTGAGTTGGGTATAGTGAACGGTTTCTAAGTCTACCTCTTTTGTTTTGGTGGTGATTTTGACTTGGCTTTGGTTGATTAGTTCTGTTATGGCGTTGGTTAACTCGCCCAGGTTGTGGGGTGGAATTTTAGTAGCCATGCCCACCGCGATACCGTCGCCACCCATGAGTAAGAGGTTTGGAAGGCTGGCGGGTAAAACTTTTGGTTCTTGTTGGCTGCCGTCGAAGTTGTCTTGCCAGTCTACGGTGTTTTTATCTATGTCCTTGGTTAGTTCAGAAGCAATTTTTGTGAGTCTGGCTTCTGTGTAACGCATGGCGGCGGCGGAGTCGCCGTCTATGGAACCAAAGTTACCTTGACCATCCACTAACGGATAGCGCATAGAAAAGGTTTGGGCAAGACGAACCATGGTTTGGTAGACGGCTTGATCACCGTGGGGATGGTATTTACCCAGGACCTCTCCTACTACACGGGCGGATTTTTTGTACGAACTTTTGTGGGTTAGCCCCATTTCTTTCATGGCGAAGATGATGCGTCTATGGACTGGTTTTAGACCGTCTCTGACGTCTGGTAAGGCTCTAGAAACGATGACACTCATGGCGTAGTCTACGTAGGACTTTTCCATTTCGGCAATGATGCCGGTTGGCTGGATCAAACCAAACTTGGTTGAGACGGGCTCTTGATGGCCGTTATAATCTTTAGACATTTATTAATCTTTTTTTGATAATTTCTTTGGCCTCTTCGGCGTTACCCCAGGTTTTTATCTTGACCCATTTGCCTGGCTCGATGGTTTTGTAAGTTTCGAAGAAGTGTTTAATTTTGTTTTTGGTTGAGTCGGCAAGGGTTTCCATTGTTTGTTTGCCATACAGAGGGTCGATTTTTTCTAGCGGTACGGCAAGTATTTTTTCTTCTTCACCTGCTTCGTCTTCCATTAGTAGCACGCCAATTGGTTTGCAAGGGATTAGGCTACAGGGGACGACTGGGTACTCTGAGAGAACGATAACGTCTATTGGATCGTTATCGCCGGTTTTTGTATTGGGGATAAAACCGTAGTTAAAGGGGTAAAAACTGGCGGTATGTAAGAACCTGTCGACCGTGAGAATACCAGTTTCTTGATCTATTTCATACTTAATATTTGATTGGGCAGAGATTTCAATGAAGACGTTGATTTCTTCTGGTGGGTTTTTACCTGCCGGTAGGTTGTTTGGGTTCATTTTTAATTTGTTAATTTATAATTTTTTAATTTGTATAGATTCCCGCCTGCGCGGGAATGACGACGTTGGTCTTTGACTTATTATACGTCTAGTTCGGCTATTTGGGCATGAGATTGGATGAATTTTTTTCTTGGTGGAACGTCTGCGCCCATTAATATATTGAAGATTTCGTCTGTTTTGGCTAGGTCTTCTATGGTTATTTGTTTAAGGGTGCGGGTTTTGGGGTCCATGGTGGTGTTCCAAAGTTGTTCTGGGTTCATTTCTCCCAATCCCTTGTATCTTTGCAGGCCTATTTTGGTGTCTGAGCCGTGTTTTTCTTTGAGGGTGTTTACGGTTTTATCTTTGTCTTCTTCTGTGTAGACGTATTTTTCAAACTTACCATGAGTAATTTTGTAAAGTGGCGGCATGGCTAGATAGACGTGGCCTTTTTCTACCATTTCTCTCATGTGTCTAAAGAAAAAGGTAAGTAATAGTGTTTCTATGTGGTGGCCGTCGATGTCGGCATCACACATAATGATAACTCTGTGATAGCGGAGGTTTTCTAGGTTTAGGGTCTCCCCTATTCCAATTCCTAGAGCAACGATTAGGTCTTTTAACTCGGTGAATTCTACGATTTTGTCTAGTCTGGCTCTTTCGGTATTCAAGATTTTTCCACCCAGGGGTAAGATGGCTTGGGTAACGCGGTCCCTACCCTGTTTTGCACTTCCGCCTGCTGAATCTCCTTCCACAATATATATTTCGCTTAGTTTGGGGTCTTTGCTTTGGCAGTCGGCCAGTTTACCTGGAAGAGTAAGTCCGTCTAGAATGCCTTTTCTGACCACTGCCTCTCTGGCGGCCTTGGCGGCCAATCTGGCCTTGGCGGCCAGTAGGATTTTGGCGACTATGATTTTGCCAGCGTTGGGGTGTTCTTCTAGATATTCTTCTAGTTGATCTCTAACGGTTTGGTAAACGGCGGACTGAACTTCTGGATTGTTTAGTTTAGTTTTGGTTTGAGACTCGAATTGAATTTCTGAGCTGGTCATTTTGATCCAAACAACGGCGGTTAGACCTTCTTTCATATCGTCTGAGGTGAAGTTGTCTAGTTTTTTAGAGGATTTTTCGTCGATGAGATTATTTTTGATAGCGTAGTCTTTGATGATTCTGGTAAGGGCCATGCGGAAGCCGGTAAGGTGGGTGCCACCGTCGTAGGTATTGATGGTGTTGGCAAAGCTAATCAGGGCCTCTTGGTATGTATCGGTGTATTGCATAACTACCTCTATACCAATTGGGTAGTCTGGGGTTTCTGCATTACCCTTTATATGAATGATTTCGTGTAATGGTTTTTTGGATTTGTTGTGGTGAGAAAGAAGAGATTTAATGCCTGACTCGAAGTAGAAATTGCTTTTTCTGCCGGTTTTTTCTTGTAGAAGATGTATATAAACGCCAGCTACGAGGTAGGCCCTTTCTCTTAGTTGGTTTTTAATACGTTTAAAACTAAACTTGGTGTTGGTTTTGAAGATAGTTGGGTCTGGACTGAAGGTGGTTAGGTTGCCAGATTTAGTTTTTAAGAGATGTTTATGAAAGTCTGGTATATATGTTTTTACGGTTTTACTATTTATTTGTTTGACCTTGAAGTCTGGATTACCCCGTTTGTAGCTTTGAACGTAGTATTTACTGCCTCTGGTAACCACTACGGTCATGTTGTTAGAAAGAGCGTTTACGGCCGATGCTCCTACACCGTGAAGACCACCGGAAGCTTGATAGGCGGTTTTTTTAAACTTGCCACCAGCGTGGAGTTTGGTCATGGCAATTTCTAGGGCGGAAACGCCTGATGGGTGCATGTCTACCGGTATTCCCCTACCGTCGTCGGAGACTGTGACCGAACCGTTTTGGTTTAGTGAGAGATATATGTGTTTGGCGTGGCCGCCGATGGCTTCGTCTAAGGAGTTGTCAAAAATCTCGGTAACCAGATGGTGCAGTCCCCTATCGTCGGTTGAACCGATGTACATTCCTGGACGCTTTCTAACGGGTTCTAATCCCTCTAAAACGGTTATGTCTTCTGCTGTGTATGTGTTATTCTTTGCCATGTAACCCATTGTAATTCATGCGGTGGTGACCTTCAAGTGGCTGATGGTAGAATGGGGTATGGTTGCAAGGATATTGGTGGCGGAAAACGATGTGGATGTAGATTCTGGACAAGCCCCCGCTGAGCGGGACTCTGGCAGAATGACTAAGGAGTTGGGGTTTGAAACTAAGAATATTTGGACCTTGGAGGTACCAGAGAATGGAGTTAAGATTTCTGAATTAAAGAAATGGCTAAAAATTAACCACCTGAGTGTGAAGAGTGGAGAGTTGATGGTGTTTTGGATAAAGGGAGCGGATAATTTAAGCGAGCAGTGTCAGAATGTGTTGTTGAAACCCTTGGAGGAAGCGAGAGATGAGGTGTTGTTTGTATTAACGGTTGAGAATGAGTCTGGTTTGTTGCCCACGATAGTGTCTAGGTGTAATGTAAGAAAGCTTGGACCTTCAAGGTCTCACCTTGAAGGTGAGAGGGGGTATTGGGAGGAGTTGGTGGAGGCTTGGAGATTGGGACCAGGAGCGAGTATTGCTTTGCTGGACAAGTGGGAAAAGGATAAAGAAATGGAAATCTTGAATATATTAATTAAAAAGCTAGCTAAGGGTTTAAGGGAGTTCCCAAGTATTAAACGGGTAAAGATTTTACAACTTGCTTTGGAGTTGAAAAAGGACGCTAGGTTGATGGTGAATAGAAAATTGTTGTTGGGTCGGTTTTTGCTTGAGGGTTGGAAGATTAGCGGGTTGTAGAGTATAGTTAAGTTATGATGGCGCAAGATATTTTGACTGTTTTGGTTGGTTTGGGTAAGTTGACT
>JAHITH010000052.1 GCA_018817845.1 Patescibacteria group bacterium | reverse complement strand
TTTTTTCTTGGTGTGAACTGCTATGGCAAAGAGTATGGAGATTATAAAACTAAGATACACGGCAAGGTCGTAGTGGCCGGAAAAAGTGCTAGAAAGTTGGACGCCCGGCTGTAGCGTTAGGGCTACGCCCTTTGAAAACTCTGCATTCATGGTAGATATAACTGGGGCTCTAAAATAAATCTGAGCTATGCCATAAATAAAAACACCAATCACTGGCAGAAGAAGCATCTTTAAAAAGAAACGGCGATTTTTTTTACCAATAGAGCCTAAATAATAAAACATAAAAAATAGACTCATGTACTCTACTCGTCTTAAAAAATGGAGAATGGTTAGTAAAGGATTGACATTTTGGGTAATTAGAATAGCTGAAATGGTTGATAAAAGGCCCACCCCCCAGTAAACCAGTATTTGATATGTAATGGGTGGTAAGTTTTTTTGTAAGTTTTTTTTGTAGACAAGAATTAATATAAAGATAGATATTGCTATGAGTAAGTCCTCTGCTCTGATGGCCACGGTAGAAAAGGGCAAGAAAAATAAGGGGAACTTTGGATAAAGCGGGGTAAAAATTAGTATGGTTGCTCCAATATATTTAAATAGCGAGTTTAATCGCTTGGAGGTAAGCTTTTCGAGCTGTTTCATTGTTTCCTATTATCCCAAAAATAATAAATCTTAAAACTGATCCTGTAATAAATAATAGCTTAACAATTGGTAGTTGCCAAGCGGGCTTGTGTTTTTTGTAAAAATAAATTAAATTTTTGATTTCCTGAGCAAGACCAAAGTGTGACCCCCCAGACGAGGAACCACCTAAATGAATAAGGCTGGGAGAGTTTTGATAAGTGACAGAATATCCCATTTTTTTTACACGATAGCAAAGTTCAAGTTCTTCGGCATACATCCAGATATTTTCGTCAAAACCTTTTAATTTTTCAAATAATTTTCTAGGTATGATAGTAAAAGCACCAGTGACCCAGTCTAAAGACCTGGATTTATGGTAATGGGGTTGATGGGGGTGGACGGACTTGATTAAATTTCTTATTATAGGTAAATCGTCTATAAATAGTTGCCAGGCAAGTATTCTAGAAAGGGTGGGGAAGTAACCACCGGTAGCTTGCACCGTTAGATCTTGATTTAATAATTTACAAGAGTAAGCGCCAACCTTTGGATGAGCTTTTATCCAGGTAAGGGCTTTTTTGAGTACGTTATCTCTAAGTAAAACGTCCGTGTTTATAAATAGTAAATATTTCCCTAAAGCTTTTTTGGCTCCAAGATTGTTTCCTGCTCCAAAACCTGGATTTTTTTTAGTATCTAAAAAGGTTAAGTTGTTTTTGGTCTTGCTAAACTTCTCTAGAGCTAAGACAGAGCCGTCCTTAGAATTGTGGTCGACCATGATAATTTCGAAATTGACATTTTTGCTGTGTTTGTAAATTGAACGTAAGGCATTAAGGGTAATCTGCTTAGTATTGTAGGAGATCATTACCAGTGAAATATCGATTGGTTTTTTTTTCATAATATGCTTGTTTTTAATGACTTAAATACAAAATAGCTGGCTGGGAAGATTAGTGACCAAATTAAAATTCTTGCCCATAATGAAGATTCAACCAGTCTTAAGGTTATCTTGGCGTAATAGTATTGATTATACTTTTCAATTCTAAGACGATTATTGTAAGGAACTGCTTGCCACTCAGGTGAGTTTTGCGGTTCCCAACCATTTACAAACAATGATTCCCTTAAGGGGTGGACTATTTCTTCTAAGTAATTGCTCTCAACCTGTTCTCTAACAAACTGAGTTGTTTCTTCTGGACGATAGTTAAGCCTATATGAAGGCAGGAATTGTAAAGAAAAAGAATCTTGTAGTTCTGTTAAGACCTCTGATCTGGTTTTGTCTGTAAAAAAAGCTTTTTGATCAAGGTGTTGCCAGGTATCACCTGGTTCGTCTGATAATGTACTAGAGGTTAGGTCTGGGTAAACTGGACTAGGGAGGGCAAGATAATAAATACCAAAAATATAAATTAAACCTAAGATAATTCTTACAATGGTTTTCATTGAAATAATCTGGGTCTACCAAGACTATAGTTGTAATTTTTTAAACCTCTGGTTTTAATTTTTATTGCCGGGATTCCGCCGACCACTATGCCTGGGGGGACGTCTTTTGTGACCACGGCGCCAGCGGCGACCACGGCTCCTTTGCCCAAAGTAACACCGGGCAGAATAATGGCTCTTGGACCAATAAAGCAGTAGTCCCCTATTTTTACCGGTTCTTCCTTGGCTACCATGGTTGGACTATCAAGGTCGTGTTCTGAGTTGTAAATCATCACCCCGGAGGCAATGTCTACGTGTGAACCTATTTCTAATCTGGCTCTGCCGTCTAAAAATGCGTGGTCACCAATTATGGTGCCTTCGCCTATTTTTATGTTATTTGGTTGGTAGAACCTAGCCCCCATGTGGATGGTTGAGCCCTTGCCAATCTCGATTCCACAAAGCTGGTAAACGAAATTCCTAAATAAATGGCTGGGGACGTAACCTACAATCCAAAGAAAAAGCAAGATTGCGTCTAGATAATAATTGTAGAATCGATTAAGGATTTTTTGGAAAGCTATATCCCAGGAGAGTTGGTTGCCATCTTTGTCCTTAAAACAGATACCGTTTCGCATACCTTGATTGTATCAAA